>NZ_AP019371.1:4962500-5077500 GCF_004001265.1 Actinoplanes sp. OR16
GATCAGGAGGATCTGCTCGTCCTCTACCGGCCGCTGTTCTTCACGTCCTTCATGCTGGCCGACCAGGTCGTCGACAACGACTTCTACGGGGCGCGCCAGGTGATCGTCTCGTCGGCCTCCAGCAAGACCGCCTATGCGGCCGCTTTCGAACTGCGTGGCCGCGGACCGCGACTGATCGGCCTCACGTCACCCGGCAACCTGGCATTCACCCGCTCTCTCGGGTGCTACGACGAAGTCCTGTCGTACGACGAGATCACCGCCGTGGAGACGGTCCCGGCCGTCTATCTCGACCTGTCCGGAGCGCCGGCCACACGTGTTGCGTTACGCGATCGGCTCGGTGCTTCCCTCGTACGAGATATCGCCGTCGGCCTGACCACCCAGATCCCGAACGCGGACGCGGCGGGTGAGGTCTTCTTCGCTCCCGTGCAGATGCGTAAACGGCGTCAGGACTGGGGCCGTGACGGATTGGATCATCGCTTCGCCGAGGCGTGGCGGCGATTCGCCGGCGTCGTGGGCGGATGGCTGGAGGTCCACGTCGGGCAGGGCCCGGAGGACCTGCGGAATGCCTGGCTCGACGTCTACCGGGGCCACACCTCACCGCGTGTCGGGCACATCCTCCGGTTCTGAAGGTCACTAAACCGCGAGCGTTGTCCGCCGATGGGCAGGCTCAAGCGACGAGATGACCAAGGAGCCCTCCATGCGAGTTCACGCCCATCTCGGGCCGATCACCATCAGTGGAAAGGTCCCGCCCGCGCGCCGCCGGGTTCGATCCAAGAACCTCATCCGTGGCATCTTCTATGCCGTCCTCGCGGTTGCCCTGTTCGCTCTCGCCCTCGCTGACTACGCCGTAGGCACTGAACAAGTGTTCGTGGGGGTGGTGCTCGGAGCGACGATGGGCGTAGTCGCCACCATCTGTGCCATCGCTGATCTGAGCAAGGCGACCTTCATCGAGCTGTACTGACATCGGCGCGCAACGTGTGGTCGGCGCCTACGGCATCGTGCGCCACCTCGCGACCTCACCGCCACCGGGCGGCCCAGGCACCTATCTGCGCCGCTGACCAGCTCCCGCACTAGGCCGGCTCGTCCGGGTCCAGCCGGATCGCTGTGGCGGGCGGCTCGGGCACCACCCGGATCGTCCACCGTGCACGGCCCGGCTGGTATTGCACGAGCAGCCAGTCGCGGTTGCCGGACTCCGGGATGCGCACCGCCGCCAGCCGGGCCGCCTCCGACGTGGGCAGCGTCGCGGGCAGCTCGACGGCGATGCGGGTCAGCGGGTCGGCCAGGACGATCGGGCCTGCCTCGGCTGCCCGGCGGCGGCTCTGCAAACGGTCCTTGATCTTGGTGTAGACGTCTTCACCGGCCTTCGTGACCACCCCCTGGATGAAGGGGGCCAGCGCGGAGCCGGTCAGCGCGGCGAGGAGCAGCTCGCCCACCCCGCGCTCGGAGCCGGAACCGGGATCGGGACGGCTGGGCTGCGACGGGTTGCCGGCGAAATCCACGCCGGTGATTCTGTCAGAACGGTGCGACAATCACGATCGTGCCGGGGACACAGGACAGGGACGCGGACGTCAACGCCGCGGCGGCGAACCTGGAACGCGAGGTCGGCCGCATCCTCGACGACTACGGCGAGACCCCGATCCCGCCGGCCGTCCTGGACCGGATGATCGCAGCGCTCACCCATGCCGCCGAGGTGCCGGGGCTCGACCCGGAGGTCGCCGCGCACGTGTGGTCGACGCTCGGGTTCGTGCTCAAGTGCCGTTTCCTGCAGGACCTCACCGGCGACGGCGGCCTGACCGACATCGAGCTGTGCATCGACTACTACCACCGCGCGCTCGCGGTGGTGCCGCCGCCGGGGCCCTACCCGATCTGGGGCAATCTCGCCCAGGCCTGCCTCGCCCGGTGCCTGAAAATGCCGGGCGACGTCGCCGCCGCACGCGAGGCGGTTCTCGTGCACGCGTGCGCCCTGGACGTGCTGACACCCGCCGACCCGGAGTTCGCGTCAGCGCTGTCGGCGGCGGCGTTCCTGCTCACCACCCGATTCGCGCTGCAGGAGGGCGACCTCGGCCTGGAGGACCTGGCCGCCGCGTTCTTCCGGGCCCGCGACAAGGCCGCGCCCGGCAGCCCGGCCGCGAGCGCGGCGGCGATGGCGCACGCCGAGACACTGCTGGTCCTGCGCATGCGGGGTGAGCCGGTGCCTCCGAAGGTGGAGCTGTCGGCCTGGTGGGAGGTGCTTTCCACCCAGCAGCCCGGCGACGACCGGGCCCGCAACGCGCTCTATGAGCTCGGCAAGGAACTGGTCGAGCGCTATCGGTCCGGCGGATCCGCCGACGACCTCGACGACGCCGTGCAGGCCCTGGCCCTGGCCGCTGATCAGCCGTCGACGCAGGCCGACTTCGCCGGGATGCTCGCCTATGCGCTGCGGCTGCGCGCCGAACGTGACCGCCCGGACCCCGAGGACGACCTCGACGCGGGGGTGACGGCGATGCGGGCCGCCCTGCGCGCCTCGGCACCCGGCGAGGAACGGGACACGGCCACCGCGCAGCTGGGTGACCTGCTGCTCCAGCGGTTCCGGGCCACCCGGCAGCGCAAGGACCTCGACGAGGCGATCGAACGCGGGCATCAGGTGCTGGACGGCAAAGGGCTGAAGATCGGCGAGGACGATCCCGGTCCGCAGCGCACCGCCGTACGAATGATGATCCAGGCCTTGACCCTGCGCGCCGATCTGGATGGCAATTCGGCGGACGCGTCGATCGCCGGGTTGTTGCGCTGGTACAACCCGGACGTCAGCCCGAACACCAACACCGAGTTCGGAGCGTCCATCCCTGCCGGTGCGCAACGGCTCGTCCGCCCGGAGGGGCGGCTGCAACGGATGTTCGGCCGGATGTACACCGTCCTGGCCGCGACCCGTCGGGCGCACACGCACCCCGATCACGAGCTCGCGGAGGAGATCGACGAGCAGATCCGCTGGCTCGAGCAGGCGGTGCGCAGCGACATCCCCGGCGCCGAGCGCATGCGGTTCCGCGACGACCTGACCGACACGCTGAGCGCCCGGCACATCGCCGTGCCCGAGCCGCGCCTGCTCGACGACATGATCACCCACCAGACGGCGCTGCTCGGCGAGCTGCCCGAGCACGAGGCGGTGCACCGGGCCGCTCACCGGCTCGGCCTGGCACAGTCCCACTACGAACGGTACGAAGCGAGCCACCGTCCGGACGACTTCGACGCCGCCGTGCGGCACGTCCGGCAGATCGTTCCCGACCCGGCGGTGACCACCGAGCTCCGGCTCTGGGCAGCGGTGGCGCTCGGCGAGTTCGGTGGGCGCGCCGGACGCTGGGAGATCGCGCGCGTCGGGTTCGGGCAGGCCGTCGCCTTGCTGCCTCGACTCGTGGGCAGGCAGCTCAGCCCCGACGACCACCTCCGCGAGATGTCCCGCTGGTCCGACCTCGCCTGCGACGCCGCGGCCGCCGCCGTCCGCAGCGGTGATCCGGGGCACGCCCTCGAAGTGCTGGAACAGGGCCGCGGCCTGCTCATCGGCCGGGCCCTCGACAGCCGCGCCGCGTTCGACGAGGTGCTGGCCGCCGACCCGCGGCAGGCGCCGGCACTGCTCGACGATCTGCGCCGCATCGGCGACGCGCTGGCCGTGTCCGAAACCGGCCACGGCGGTGACGCGGCCGACAGCAGTGATGTCGACCGGCGCCGCGCCCTCGGTAAGCAGTGGGATCGCACCGTCGATCGGATCCGCGCGCTGCCGGGCTGCGCCGACTTCCTGGCGCCGGTGACCGTGGAGCGTCTTCGTCCGGCGGCGGCGGGCGGACCGGTCGTGACGATCATCGTGAGCCGGTTCGGCAGCGCCGCGCTCGTTCTCACCGCCGGCGGGGTCGAGGCGGTGCCTCTGCCGGATCTCACCCCTTCAGCGGTACGGGACCACGTCGCCCGTTTCCACGAATCGGTGCCGTTCGCCGAGCTCAGCCCGGCTGACGCGGACCTCACCCGGTTCGCTCAGCAACCGCTGCGCGACGTGCTCGCCTGGCTGTGGCGGACGATCGCCGAGCCGGTCCTGGCCCACCTCGGCGAGGCGCCGCCCCGGATCTGGTGGATCACCACGGGCGAGCTGGGCGCGCTGCCCGTGCACGCCGCCGGCCTCGATGGTGGATCGTCGATGCTGGATCTGACGGTTTCCAGCTACACCCCGACGGTGCGGAGCCTGCTGGCCGCCTCCCGGCGCGGCGAGCCGGCCGGCGCCCCGCGCGTCCAGCTGGTCGGGATGCGCGAGACACTGCCCGGCGTCAATGCCGAAGTGAACCGGATCTTGGAACATCTCCCGCACGCCCGGCACGTCTTCGACGCCGATGCCACCCGCGGCCGGGTGCGTGCGGCGCTGCGCGACACCGGCTGGCTGCACGTGGCCTGCCACGCGATCAGCTACGCCACCCACCCGGCCGACAGCGCCCTTCATCTGTACGACGGCCCGCTGACCGTCCGCGAACTGCTCGCCGACCGGGCGCCGTACGGCCGGCTGGCCTACCTCTCCGCCTGCCAGACGGTCCTCACCAGCGCGGCCGCCTCCGCGGAGGTGATCCACCTCGGGACGGCGCTGCAGGCGGCCGGCTTCCAGCACGTCGTCGGCACCCTGTGGAGCGTCACCGACGGGACTGCTGCCGAGACCGCCCACCTGTTCTATCAGGGCGTCGGCGGCCGGCCCGACGCGTCGCGCAGCGCCCTGGCCCTGCACGACGCGGTTCGCGAGCTGCGGCGCCGCTATCCGGGGATGCCCACGCGGTGGGCCGCCTACGCCCACTTCGGACCCTGAGCCGGCGCCCGGCGGCGTCGGGTCACTCGGTGGGCGGCGGCCCCGCGACCCGGACGCGGAAGGCGTCCGCCGAAGCGAGGATCGCGCCGATGTCGAAGGCGGCCGGCACCGCGTCGACATCGGTCACCGGTGAGCCGTTCGACGTGAACCATTCCTCGACGTCGCCCGGGGCGAACACCGCCGCCAGCCGGGCGGTCTCGCTGCGCACGAGGTAGCTGTGCGCGACCCCGCGCGGGCCGTAGGCGACCTGGCCGGGTTCCAGGTCGAACGTCTCGCCGCCGACGAAGAAGCGGATCCTGCCGTCCAGGACGATCCAGACCTCTTCCTCGTTGTCGTGCACGTGCAGCGGCGGGGCGTGCCCGGCCGCGTCGGTGAACTCCATGACCGACAGGCTGCCGCCGGTCGCCTTGCCGGGGACGAGGACGCGGGCCTGTCCGCCGAGGAACCAGAACCGGTCGTTCGGGCCGTACGTCATTTGTGGCCTTTCAGGAAGCGCAGGAGAAGGTCGGTGGTCTGGGCCGGGTGTTCTTCGTAGATCCAGTGGCCGGAGTCGGGGATGACGACGGTGGTGACGTCGCGGGCGTACTTGCGGGCCTGGTCGCCGACCGCGGTCTTGAGGCTGCCCGAGGCGCCGATGGCGAGGACGGGCATGGTGAGCTTCGTCCGGCCGTACCGGGCGTTGTCCTTGATGTCCTGCGGGAAGGATCGGAACCACGCGAAGCTCGCCTCGAGGTGGCCGGGTTTGCGCAGGTTGCCGGCGAACACCTCGATGTCCGACGGTGTGACGGCGCCCTTCTGGACTTCGAGGCTGTCGATGAACCCGTCGACCCACACCTGCTCGCGACCCCGCACGATGCTTTCGGGCAGGCCGTTGGTGAGGGAGAAGAAGCCGAAGTTCCACACCCCGGGCCCCTGCGCGGTCAGCGCCGGGAATTCGTAGATGCTCGGGTCGGGGATCGGGGCCTCGCTGAGCACCAGCTTCGTCACGTCGGCGCGGTGTGCGGCCGCGTAGGAGTAGGCGACCATCGTGCCGATGTCGTGCCCGACGATGCGCAGGTTCTTGGTACGGCCGAGCTGAGTGAGCAGGCCGTGCAGGTCTGCGGCCATCGTCTTCTTGTCGTAGCCGGTGGCCGGGGCGTCGCTGCCACCGGCGCCGCGCAGGTCGGGGGCGATGACCGTGTAGTGCTCGGCGAGGGCGGGCATGATGTCGCGCCACTCGTGCCAGGACTGCGGATATCCGTGGATGAGGACCAGGGTCGGCCCGCGACCGCCGATCACGTAGTGGATGCCGACCGCGCCGACGCGAGCCGTGTGCTCGGCGAATCCGGTGGGAAGTGCGGCGGAGGCAGGGGTGACGTTGAGACCGGCGACCGCGAGCACCGCCGCGACGGTCAGCCCGAGCGCGCGGAAGAGGCGGGTGCGAAGGTGCATCGATACTCCAGGTGAGGGATTCACAGGGTGCTGATCAGGCCGCCGTCGATGGTGAAGTCGGCGCCGGTGATGTTGGTGGCGCGGTCGCCGGCCAGGAAGGTCACCAGGTCGGCGACCTCCTCGGGCCGGGTGAAGCGGCCGGTAACGGATTCGCTCGCGGCTTGCTGGGCGACGGCGTCCGCCTTGCCGCCGGTGGCACTCGCGACGGCGGCCGCCACCCCGCCCTCGCCGAGCCACAGGTCGGTGGCGACCGGGCCGGGACTGACCGTGTTGACCCGGATGCCGGCCGGGCCGACCTCTTTGGACAGCGACTTGCAGAAGCTGGTGAGCGCGGCCTTCGCGGCGCTGTAGTCGATCACCAGCGGGTCGGGCAGGGCGGCGTTGACCGAGCTGACCGTGACGATGGCGCCGGCATCGCCCGCGACCAGGGCGGGCAGTGCGGCCCGGGTCATCCGGACGGCGGTGAGAAGGTTGATCGTCAGGGTGGCGATCCAGTCGTCGTCGGTGACGGACAGGAATCCGCCGAGCCGGGGCCGCACCCCGCCGACGTTGTTGACCAGCACGTCGAGGCGCCCGAACTCGTCGAGCGCGGTGGTGACGATGCCGGGCGGCTCGTGCGGATCGGTGAGGTCGGCCGTCACGGTGCGCAGCCGGCCAACCTCCTCCAGCGCCTTGAGCTGCGCCGATTCGCTCCTGGAGACGGCCACCACGCTCGCGCCCTCGGCCAGCAGCGCGCGGGTGACGGCCAGGCCGATGCCGCGGCCGGCCCCGGTGACGATGACGCTCTTGCCGGACAGGCCAAGATCCATTTCAAGACCCTTTCTCGGTACGTCGGTACGAGGCTCAGAAACCCTGTCGCCGCAACCAGGACAGCGCCTCGTCAGCGACCTCACGCCAGCCGCTGTCGATGGTCAGCGAATGGCCCTTGCCCGGGAAGTCGGTGATGTCGGTGACCGCTTCCGAGTGCCGGTACTGCTTGAGCGTCGCCCGTACGATCGTCTCGGGGACCGTGTGGTCCTTGCCGCCGCTCATCAGCAGCAGCGGGCCGCGCGACGCGTTGCCGGTGTCGACCGCGGCGGGGGAGTGCGGGTCGAAGTTCGCTGCTGCCGCCTCGAACAGCGGCTTGCCGGGCGCGGGGATCGTCCACTGCTCGAACAGCGCGTCCGACTCCTGCTCCGGGATGGCGTTGCCGAACGCGAACTGGAACTGCTTGGCGGTCAGCGACACCGCGCGATGCTTGTTCGCCGGGTTCTTGAACACCGGCAGGGTGGCCCGCAGCGCCGACAGCGGCAGCGGCAGCACGCCCTTGATCTGCGCGGCGTCGATCGCGACGGCGGCCCGGGCCAGGTCCTGCCCGAGCAGCTTCTGCGCGATCATGCCGCCGAACGAGTGGCCGATCAGGATCGGCGCGGAGTCCAGGCCGCGGATGATTGACGCGAAGTGCTCGACCACGTCGTCGATGCCGTGGTCGGCGATGCTCTCCGGATTCTCCCGGGCCTCGGCCACGGTGTCCGGGTCACCCGGCCAGCCGGGTGCCACCGGCGCGTAGCCCTCCGCGGTGAACAGCTCGATCCAGGGGTTCCAGGAGGTGGCGTGCAGCCAGAGGCCGTGGATGAAAACGATCGGAATCGGTGTCGTCATGCGAGCAGGACATCAGCGCGGACGGGTGCGGCGAATCAGGGAAACCCCACAGTCGTCGCGGCGGCCTTGCGCCCGGCATCGGGGGTTCCTACGGTCGTTCAGGACACGGGGGGAACAAGAATGGGTGACGGCGAGCTGTTCGTCGGCCGCGTGCGCGAGTCCGAGCAGCTGCGGGCCTGCGCCGGCAAGGTCCGGGCCGGCGACTCCTGGCTGGCGGTGGTCGAGGGCGAGGCCGGGATCGGCAAGAGCGCCCTGGTCCGCGGGCTCACTTCGGCGCTGACCGACTTCACGGTGCTGCCGGCGATCGCCGACGCGTCGGAGAGCGATGTGCCGTACGGCGTGCTCGACCAGCTGGCCCGGCACACCGGTGAGGCGGGTCCGGCCGCCGGGGTCGCGCCGCACGTCGCCGGTGGCGGTCTGCTGCTGATGCTCGGCACGGCGCAGCAGGCCGGCCGCCCGGTCGCGGTGATCGTGGACGATCTGCAGTGGGCGGACCGGCAGTCGGTGCAGGCGCTCGGGTTCGTGCTGCGCCGGCTCTGGGCCGACCGGGTGCTGACCGTGCTGGTGACCCGGCCGCAGACCGGTGCGCCCGCGGAGACGCTGGACCGGCTGCTGCGGTCGACGGACCGCACCACGAAGATCAGCCTGGGCGGGCTCGACGGCGGCGAGGTCGCGCAGCTGGCGCACGCGCTGGCCGACGGCACCCCGGCCCCCGGCGTCACCGAGCGGCTGCACGCGTGGACCCGGGGCAACCCGCTGCACGTCCGGACGGTGCTCGCCGAGGTCCCGGCGCAGGTGCTGCGCGACGGTTCGGTGGAGCGATGGCCGGTGCCGCGCACCCTGATCGCCGGCATCGAGGCGCAGCTGGCCGGCCTGCCCGGTGACTCGCGGGAGCTGCTCGAGGCGCTCGCCGTCCTGGACGGCCGCACGCCGCTGTCGACGATCGGCCGGCTCGCCGGTCTGCCCGACCCGGCCGGCGCGCTCGGGCCCGCGCTGGCCGCCGGGCTCGCCCAGTGGTGGCCGTCCGAGCCGCAGAGCCCGGTCGCGCTGGTGCACGCGCTGCACCGCGACGCGATCTATGACGGGCTCGCACCGGATCGGCGGCGCGCCCTGCACGCCGGCGCCGCGGACCTGGTCGGCACGGCCGCGTCCTGGGGGCACCGGGTCGCGGCGGCCACCAGCACCGACGAGGTCCTCGCCGCCGAGCTGGAGCAGTCCGGGCTGGCGGAGGCCGCGGACGGGCGCAGTGCGGTGGCGGCGACCCGGCTGGGCTGGGCCGCGTCGCTGTCGGCGAACCGCGAGGACCGGGAACGGCGGCTGCTGACCTCGTGCGCGCAGGCGCTGCTGACCATGCGGCCCGAGCGGGTGAGCCCGCTGCGGCAGCAGATCGAGGACTGCGCGCCCGGCCCGTTGCGCGACGGCGTCCTGGGGATCATGGATCTGATGGCCGGGCGGATCCCGACCGCCGAGCAGAGCCTGACCCGGGCCTGGCAGGACGCCGCCACGGTGCCCGGTGCCGGCTGGATCGCCGGGCTGGCCGGCATGTTCCTCGCCCAGATCATGATCTGGACCGGTCGTGGCGCGGAGACGACCGAGATCGCCCGTCGTACCCTGAATGTCGGTGATCTTGATCCGGCCACCACCGATCTGACCCGGGCGCTGCTGGCCACCGGCCGGATGTGGCACCGGGGCCCGCGTGCCGCGCTCGGTGACCTCACCCACCTGCCGGCCGCGAGCACCGATGTCCGCGACGACAACCTGGACAGCCTGGCGACCCGGGGTGTCATGCGGCTGTTCCTGGGAGAGCTCGCCCAGGCCCGTGGTGATCTGTGGACGGTCGCGTGGCGTGACCAGCAGGGCGCCGCGTCCAAGCTCGCCGCCGCCACCCTGGCGCTGCAGTCGGTCGTGCACTACCTGGCCGGCGAGTGGGACGAGAGCGAGGCCGCCGCGGACCGGGCGCAGGCCGTCGCGGTCGCCCACGACCAGCTCGTCTTCGACTCGGCGGCCCGGTTCGCGGCAGTCTGCGTCGAGGCGGGCCGCGGCGAATGGGATCGTGCCGGTCAGCGGCTCGACGACCTGTCCCGGCTGGTGCGGACCCTCGGCGCGCCGCCGGAGATCGTCTACTCGTCGCTGGCCGCGGCGATGGTGGCGCAGGCCCGCGCCGATCACGCCGGGATGCGCCGTGCGCTGCTGCCGTTGCTCGACGCCGACGAGCGACGGCCACGGTTCACGCCGTTCGGGCTGCACCAGCAGTCGCTGCTGGTGGAGGCGCTGACCGGGATCGGGCGTCTCGACGACGCCGCGACGGTGCTCGGCGACCTGCGCGAAGCCCACGACGGCACCGGCTACCTGCGGGACGTGGTCGCGCGGCTGGCCGGGCAGCTCGCCGAAGCACGCGGCCGCCCGGATGAGGCCGTCGACATCTACCGGCGGGCGCTCGCCGTGGAGGCGGACGCCGACACCGCCCCGCTCTACCGGGCCATGCTGGAGCAGGCGTGCGGCCGGGTGCTGCTGGCCACCGGAGCGGCGTCGCGGCGCGAGGCGGCGAGCCTGCTCCTGGCGGCGCACCGCCGGTTCGCGGTGCTGCGGGCCGTGCCGTTCGTGCAGCGCTGCGAGCAGGACCTGACCGCCGGCGGGCTGAGCGTGGAAGGCGACGACGCCGGCCGATCGCCGGTGGCGGCGCTGACCGAGCGGGAGAAGTCGGTGGCGTACGTCATCGCGAGCGGGCGCACCAACCAGCAGGCCGCCGCCGAGCTCTACGTCAGCCAGAAGACTGTCGAGTACCACCTGTCCAACATCTACGCCAAGCTGGGCATCTCGTCGCGGCGGCTGCTCGCCGAGGCGCTGCGCGGCCGCCACCCCAGGGACGCCGCCTAGGGTCCGGCCCCAGGGTGCCGGGACGGCCCTGGTGGTGTGCTGGACGGGTGAGCACAGCTTTCCCGTTCATCGGCCGCCACGACGAGCAGCGGGTCCTGACCGACCTGCTGGCCGGCGTCCGGGAGGGACACAGCGGCAGCCTGGTGCTGGTCGGTGAAGCCGGGACGGGCAAGACGAGCCTTCTCGATCAGGCCGTCGCGAGCTGCCCGGACATGCGTGTCGCACACATCGCCGGAGTGGAGTCGGAGACGCTCCTGGGATTCGCCGCCCTGCACCGGCTGCTGGGGCCCTGGCTGTCGCGGGTGGACACCCTTCCGGCGCCGCAGCGCGACGCCCTGCACACCGCGTTCGGCCGGCGCGCCGGCGGACCGGCCGACCGGTACCTCGCCGGGATGGCCGCGCTCACGCTGATCGCCGAGGCCGCCGCACCACAGCCGCTGCTGTGCGTGGTGGACGACGCGCACTGGCTGGACCGGGAATCGGCCGAGGTGCTGGCGTTCGTGGCCCGCCGTCTGCACGCCGAGTCGGTCGGGCTGCTGTTCGCGACCCGCCCGTACCCCGCCTCCGCGGTTGACGGTCTTCCGGTTCTCGCCGTGTCCGGGCTGCCCGGCGGCGACGCCGGCGCCCTGCTCGCCGCCGGCGCCACCGCCCACCTCGACACCACCGTCGCCGCGACCATCGTGGCGGGCACCGGCGGCAACCCGCTCGCCTTGGTCGAGCTCGCACAGGCACTCACCGCCGAGCAGCTGGCCGGGATCGCGCCGCTGCCCGACCCGCTGCCGGTCGGCGCCCAGCTGGAGAGCCACTTCCTGCGTCAGGTCCAGTCGCTGCCCGCCGACACGCAGACCCTGCTGCTGATCTTCTCGGCCACGCCCCCGCAGGACCCGGGCCTGGCCTGGCGGGCCGCCGCCCACCTCGGCGTCGCCGCGGAGCGGGCCGACCCCGCGCTGGCCGCGGGCGTGCTGACCGCCGCTCTCGACTTCCGGCATCCGCTGATCCGCTCGGCGGTCTACCGGGGCGCCGACCCGGCGGCCCGGCGCGGCGTGCACACGGCCCTCGCCGCGGCCTGCGACCCGGTGTTCGACGCGGACCGGTGCGCCTGGCACCGCGCGCAGGCCACCATCGGGCTCGACGAACAGGTGGCCGTCGAACTGGTGCGGGCCGCCGACCGGGCACAGGCCCGCGGTGGTCACGCCGCCCGCGCCGCGTTCCTGTCCCGCGCGGCGGACCTGAGCCCGGACCCGCGCACCCAGGCCGCCCGGCTGGTCGCCGCGGCCCGCGCCCATCTGGTCCTCGGTGATGCGGCGTCCGCGCACGAGATGCTGAGCCGGGCCGAACGGGGACTCGACGACCCCATGCTGCGCGTCGTCGCCCGGCAGACCCAGGCGGCCGTCGAGATGTACACCGACCGGTTCGCCCACGCCCCGGTCATCCTGCTGGAGGCCGCCCGGTCGATCATCGGGCACGACGATGCCCTGGCCCGGAAGATGATGTTCGATGCGCTGCAGGCGGTCCTGTTCACCGACCACCGCGTGACCGAGGTGGCGATGCCCGACCTCGCCCGTGAAGTGCTGGCGTCCCCGGTGGCGCTGCCGGATCACCCGGCCTGCACCGACCTGCTGCTGTTCGGCTACGCGACCCGGGTCGCCGCCGGATACCGCGAGGCCGTGCCGCTGATGCGGGCCGCCCTGACCGCGCTGGCCCGCGACGAGCACGTGGACCAGGAGGTGCTGCCGCTCGCGGTGATCAGCAGGTACATGGCCGACGACCTGTGGGACGACGAGGCCGGCCGGCAGGTGTGGAAACGGCTCGAGGCCCGCGACCGGGCCGGTGGGGCTCTGGGAACGCTGCAGACCACGATCATGGTCGGTGCGATCTGGGAGATCCGGGCCGGCCGGTTCGACGCGGCAGCAGCCCTGCACGACGAGCTCACCGAGCTCGCCGGCGTGGTGGGACAGCCGCACCGGATGGGCATCCAGCGCATCGAATGGCTCGCCTGGACCGGGCGGGAGCAGCAGATCCGGGCGGTGGCGGCCGAGCCGGGCATCGGCTTCGACGACCACGTGCTGGCAGCCGTGGCGGTGCTGGAGATCGCCTTGGGCCGCTATCACGAAGCCCTCGCCTGCCTGCTGCCGTCGCTGGAGCGTGACAGGCCCGACGCCGGCGGCGCCCGATCCCTGCACGAGATCGTCGAGGCCGGCGTCCGCGCCGGCGACCACCGGGCCGCCAAGGCCGCACTGACCCTGCTGGAGGAGCGGGTCCCGGTCAGCGACACCGCCTGGGGGTGGGGCCTGCTCGCCCGCTGCCGGGCGCTCATGGCCGACGACGAGCAGGCCGAGACGTTCTACCGTGAAGCACTGCGCCTGCTCGGCCGGACCCAGGTCGTCACCGAGCTCGCCCGGACGCACCTGCTCTACGGCGAGTGGCTGCGCCGCGGCCGGCGTCGTGGTGACGCCCGCGAGCAGCTGCGGACGGCGTACGAGATGTTCTCCCGGATGGGCGCCGAAGCCTTCGCCGAACGGGCGCGCGGGGAACTGACCGCGACGGGGGAGCGGTTGTCGCGGCGCGAGGACCGTGCCGGGCCGAGCCTGACCGCGCAGGAACGCCAGGTCGCGAACCTGGCCGCGAACGGAGCGACGAACAGCGAGATCGCGGCCCGGCTGTTCCTGAGCACCTCCACCGTCGAATATCACCTGACCAAGGTCTTCCGGAAGCTGGCGATCACGTCCCGCCGCAGGCTGGCCGCGGCCCTGCGCGACGAGACCTGACACGGAGTCGGCGCATCAGGCGGTCACCCGCTCGTGGATCTGCTCGACGGTGGCGCGGGCCGAGGTGATGGCGCCGTGCTGCCAGGCGATCGCATGGCTGAGATGGTCGCCGGCGAAGTAGACGTTGCCGGTGGCCTGCAGCAGGCTGCGGTAGCCGGCGCCGGTCTGGCCGCCGGACGTGCTGGGCCAGCCGGTCCAGGCCGCCTCGGCGAACCTCGCCGACGCCCAGTCCTGGCTGAACGACGCGATGATGCCTTCGCCGTAGACGTCACCGAAGATCTTCTTGCCCTGTGCCGTCGCCTCGGCGAGCCGTTGCGCCGGGGTCAGGGTGCCGTAGAAGTTCGCGTTGCTGCCGGTGTTGTAGTAGCCGATCATCGTGCCGGTGCGGCCGTGGTAGCCGTACGACGGATGCCACATGTTGCCGATGTTGGTGTTCGCGTTGGTGATGCCGCCGTAGATGCGGAAGTCCTCCTCCCACCAGCGGCGGTCGTACTCGATGCCGATCTTGCCGGCGTTGGTGCGGCTGACCGAGCCCAGCGCCGTGACCACCTCGTCGGGCATGTTGCTGGGGATCCTCGCGGCGATGTGCGGCGGCATCGCGTTGACGGCGAAGTCGGCGGTGATGGTCTTCGGGCGGCCGGAGGCGCTCGTGTAGGTGACCGCGACACCATCGGTGGTGTTCCGGTACGCCACCACCTCGGCGTTGTACCGGAAGTTGCGGGCGCCGATCGCGTCGGCGAAGGCGTACGCGATGCGGTCCATGCCGCCGACCGGCTGGTACATCATCATCGCCTGGTCGAAGCCCATCTCGAAGGAGAAGTAGTTGCCCAGGGTGGACCGGAACAGGTCGGAGATCTCGTACGGCGCCAGGGGCGTGCCGGCCTCGAGATGGGCACCCGGCTGGACGGCGTAGCCGCGCCGCCCGCCGCCGACGTACTCGTTGGCCGAGTTGATGGCCCCGAAGCTGCGCAGATACGAGATCAGCGCCTCCTTGTCCGCGGCCGTCAGTTCGGCGTCGAGGGCGCCCTGACTGGTCGCCTTGGCCAGCAGTTCGGCCGTGTAGCCGTACGCGTCGGCCTTGACCGCACGTTGCCGCACGGGGACGCCGTTGAGCGCGCCGGGGACGTTCTCGCGATAGAGGAACGCATCGGCGTTCTGGTTGGTGAAGACCTCGATCGGTACGCCCAGCTCCTTGCAGTAGTCGAGCGTCACGTGCATCTGCGGGATGCGCCCCGGGCCGGCGTTCATGTACTGGCCCTTGGAGAAGCGGGCCTTCTGTCTCTGTCCTTTGAGGTCGGTGAAGGTGGTGCCGCCTCGAACCGTCCAGTTGCGGCCGCCGGGGCGGTCGTTGCCCTCCAGCACGGTGACCGAGTAGCCACCCTTGAGCAGTTCGTAGGCGGCTGTCATGCCGGCGATGCCGCCGCCCATGACGATGACGGACTTGGTGCCCCGGCCGCGCAGGGCGTCGTTCGTGAGCGGGGTGAACGGCGGGGTCTCGGCGGCGCTTGCCGCGGTGGTGAGACCGAGGGCTCCCATGGTGTGGAACATGACTCCGGCGCCGCCGGCGATGCCGACCTGGCGGAGGAAGTCACGACGTGTCTGGCCCAAGAACGACCTCCCGGGGTGAAGGATCTTGTGCCCGGACGCTAGGGTCGCCAGATTTCGGTGCCGCTGCACTCGCGTGTCCACCGCATTGCCATAGCCGTGAGTCGATGAAGGCGGTGTTGAGGGGCCACGTCGTTCCGGTGGCCGGACCACCGCGATGGCGCGTCCCCTCAACGCCGCTCACTCTCACCGGATGACCTTCACCCAGCAGACAGAAGAACCCGCGGCGCAGGGGCCGGTGCTCGTCACGGGCGGCACCAGCGGGATCGGCCTGGCGATCGCCGAAGCGGTTGCTCGTTCCGGCCGGCCCGTGGTGGTCACCGGCCGTTCCGCGCAGCGGTGCCGCGAGGCAGAGCAACACCTGCAGCGCGCGTACGGGAAAGAGCAGCTGGCGCTCGTCGCGGACACCACCGACCAGGAGGCGCTGGCCGGAGCCGTACGCCAGGCCGCGGACCGGTGGGGCCCGGTAACCGGCCTGGTGACGGCCGCCGGATACCTGGCCCGCGGCTCGGTGCTCGACCTGACACCCGGCGAATTCCGCGCCGCCCTCGAGATCAACGTCATCGGCACCTGGCTGGCGATCCGCGCCGTTCTGCCCGGGATGCTCGACGCCGGGTTCGGGCGCATCGTCACGATCGGGTCCGTGCTGGGCTCGACCGGGGCTCCGGAGCGGGCCGGCTACGCGGCCACCAAGGGTGCGGTCGCCGCACTGACCAGGTCGATCGCCCTGGAGGTGGCGCGGACCGGCGTCACCGTGAACTGCGTCGCTCCCGGCCCGGTACGAAGCCCGATGAACGCCGACGCCGCCGAAACCGACGCCGCCGCCCAGGCCGCCTTCACGGCCAAGGTGCCGCTGGGCCGCTGGGGACGCCCGGAGGAGATCGCGCATGCGGCGCTGTCTCTCCTCGCCGCCGGCTCCTCGTTCACCACCGGCGCGGTGTTGCATGTGGACGGCGGCTACACCGCTCAGTGAACGGCCCGGGTGGCTCACAGATCGCTGACGAACGGAGTGTCCACCCCCAGCTCCCCGACCTTGCGCGATCCGCCGGGCGAGCCCAGCGGCGCGTCGCGGCCGGGGAGCTGGATCTGGAAGAAGTTCCGGGAGTCCTCGACGAACCGGGTGCGCTCCTCGTCGCCACGGGCCTTGCGGTCGACGTAGATCGCCTCGACCGGGCACTCCACCTCACAGGCGCCGCAGTCGATGCACTCGGCCGGGTTGATGTAGCTCTTGCGATCGCCGACGTAGATGCAGTCGACCGGGCAGACGTCCATGCAGGCCCGGTCGTTGACGTCGACGCAGTCCTTACCGATGACGTAAGACATGGTGAGCCTTTCAGACCAGAGATGCTTCGGTGGAATGCCCGGGGAACAGCGAGGCCTCGGGGTCGAGCTGCACGGCGGCGTTGTTCACGGCGGTCGCGACCTCGCCGAAGCCGACCGACATCAGCCGGACCTTGCCCGGGTACTCGGTCACGTCGCCGGCCGCGTAGACACCGGGAAGATTCGTGCGCATGCGCTGGTCGACCCGGATGGTGCGGCCGGCCAGTTCCAGGCCCCAGTCGGCGAGCGGGCCGAGGTCGGAGACGAAGCCGAGCGCGGCGATCACGCTGTCGGCGGGGAGGACCTCGTCGCCGAGGTGCACCCGCTCCACCCGGTCGCCGCCGGTGAGCCCGGTGATCTCGCAGTCGACGCGGAAGGCGACGCCGGCCCGCTGGGCCTCGGCCACGCTCGCGGCGTGTGCCCGGAAGCGGGCCCGGCGGTGCACCACGGTCACGCTGCGGGCCAGCGGCACCAGAGCGTTGGCCCAGTCGATGGCGCTGTCGCCGCCGCCGACGACGACCACGTGCCGGTCGGTGTGCGCGCTCAGGTCGGGAACGAAGTACGACAGCCCGCGCCCGAGGAACTCCTCGCCGGCCGGCAGCGGCCGCGGGGTGAACGTGCCGATCCCCGCGGTCAACACGACGGCGCCGGCGTCGATCAGGGTGCCGTCGGAGAGGGTCACCTGCGGTCGCCCGGCGTCGTCGCCCAGGGTCACCGCCTGCCGCTCGAGCACGTATCGGGTCCCGAACGCGTCCGCCTGAGCGGTCAGACCGTCGACGAGCTCGCGACCGGTGACGCCGGGCAGGCCGGCCACGTCCCGTACCACCTTCTCCGGGTACAGGGCCGCGATCTGGCCGCCGATCTGCGGCAGGGCGTCGATCAGGACGGTGCTCAGTCCTCGGAAGCCGGCACAGAACGCCCCGTAGAGGCCGGTCGGGCCGGCGCCGACGATCGCCAGGTCCGTGTGGATCGTGGTGGGTCGCATGGGGCCGACCGTAGGGACAGCCCGGCGTCGTTTCCACGGAGCCGGACCGCTGAGCAGACCGTGGACCGCTCAGCGGAATGCGTTTCGGTGGACGGACCCGGTCGCTGTCGTGTCCGGCGTACCAGTGCTTCTCTCGCCTCATTGTTCAGCGGCCGGGGCGATGTCCCGGGCACATGAGGGGAGGGCCGATGGTCGCAGAGCCGACGGTGAACGGTAAGGCGCCGGCACGGCGTCGTTCGCGGAGCGGGCGGCTGCCCGGCCGGCAGGACTGGTCGAGCTGGCCGCACTATCAGGCGGCCGCAGCGGGGTTCCGCGGTTACTGGTACCCGGTGGCGTTCTCGTCGCAGATCACCGGCAAGCCGACCGCGGTCACCCTGCTCGGCGAGCGCATCATGGTGATGCGCGACCGCGGGACCGTGTACGCCCTCAAGGACCGCTGCCCGCATCGCGGTGTGCCGCTCAGCTACGGCAACCAGCAGTTCCCCGGCACGGTCAGCTGCATCTACCACGGGTGGACGTTCGACCTGAAGACCGGCGACCTGGCCGCCGCGATCACCGACGGGCCGGCCTCGCCGATCTGCGGGAAGGTCACCCAGCCCACGTTCGAGACCGCGGAGCGGCTCGGCATGGTGTGGCTGTTCGTCGGCGACGGTGAGGAAGCGCCGCCGATCGACGACCAGCTGCCCGAGGAACTGCGCGACAACCCGGGCGTGGTCGGCGTGCGGATCCAGGCGCGCGAGGGCAACTGGCGCTTCGCCGCCGAAAACGGCTACGACGAGGGCCACGCGAAATACCTGCACCGGACGGCGCTGTGGCGGCTGTTCAAGGCGATGCCGGTGTACAACGACACCCGGATCGTGCGGCAGGGCCGCTGGCTCTATCGCGTGCAGGACAATCAGTACTGGGATGCCGACTTCCCCGGCCTCGGCAAGTGGACCGGCAAGGCGTGGTACAAGATCGACCCGTCGAAGACGAAGCCGGGCTCCGAGGCCAACCGCAACATCGGCAACACCGGCGGCGCGGCGAAGGTCAACGAGGTGATCGCCGCCCAGGACTTCCCGGGCTTCGTCTCGATCACCATGCCCGGCTTCCTGCGGGTCGCCTACCCGGGCTTCATCCACTACGAGTTCTACGTCCCGGTCGACGCCGACAATCATCTGTACGTCGGCGTGATGGTCAACTTCGGTAAAGGGCTCGCGACGCTGCCCTTCTATCCCAAGTACCTGGGCGCGATCCGATGGCTGTTCCACGGCCAGTTCTCCGGCCAGGACAAGTGGATGGTCGAAGTCACCGACGCCCCGCCGGAGCGCCTCTACCGCCCGGACGACGCCCTGCTCCAGTGGCGCAAGCTGGCGGAGGACCTCACCGAGGAACGGGCCGATCGGCTCACGGCCGAGGGCCTCACCCCGGAGGACGGCCAACCCGAGGTGACCAAGTAGTGGCCCGCATCGTCCTCGGCGTCGGCGCCTCCCATTCGACGCTGATGAACACCCATTGGGGTCAGGTCGCCGGCGTCGGCCGGGCCGAGCGGTTCCGGGACGCGCTCACCGAGGCCCGCAACGCGATCGCGGCCGCCCGCCCCGACGTGGCGATCGTCATCGGCTCCAACCACTTCCGGGGCTTCTGGCTCGACCTGATCCCCGCCTTCACGCTCGGCGTCGATCAGGTGGTGGCGTCCGGTGACGGCGGCACCCCGAAAGGCCCGCAGCGTACCGATCCGCGGTTCGCCCAGGCGCTGTCCGAGGATCTGGTCGGGCACGGCACGGAGGTGGCGATCTCGGCGAAGATGCAGATCGACCACGGCCAGGCGCACGCCGTGCAGTACCTGTTGCGGAACATCGACGTTCCGATCGTCCCCCTGGTGATCAACGTGTTCGCCACCCCGCTGCCACTGGTCAGCCGCTGCGTCGAGCTGGGGGAGGGGATCGCCCGCGCGGTCGCGGCCATCGCCGGGGACAAGCGCGTCGTGGTGATCGCCTCGGGTGGGCTCTCGCATCAGCTTCCCTGGCCCAGCCGCTGGCAGGACCCGCAGGGCGCCGACGAGGAGTTCCTGGTCGAGGCGTGGCGGGAGGGCCGCGGCGACTGGGAGAAGTACGACCCGCGCCGCCGCGAGATCATCGTGGCCGCCCGGCCCACCCTGTTCCCGGAGTTCGACGAGGAGTTCCTGGGCCGGCTCGACCGGGGCGAGCTGCGCCACTACGCGGACTGGACCAGTGAGCGGATCGAGGCGGAGGCCGGCAACGGCGGCCAGGAGCTGCGGACGTGGCTGACCATGGCGGCGGCCCTCGGGTTCGCACCCGGCCGCACCCTGGCCTACAGCCCGATGCCGGAGTGGCTGACCGGGATGGGCGTCGCGGTGATCGAGCCGTGACCGACCTGCTGGCCGCGGTGCTCAGCCGGATCACGTCGGCGCGGCTGCGGGATGCGGCGGTAGCGATCACCTCGATACCCAGTCCGACCGGCCGGGAAGCGCCGCTGGCGGCATGGCTGGCCGGGCAGATGCGGGTCAGCGGCATCGACGGTCACGTGCAGAGCATCGACGCCGATCAGGCCAACGCGGTCGGCCGGGTCGCGAGCAGCCGCACCGGCCGGGACCTCATGCTCTACGCCCCGATCGACACGCTGACCACCGGTGACGAGCAGGAGGACGTGCCGTGGATCGGCCCGGCGCTGCGGCCCGACATGCGAGCCGAAGGTGTCGTCCAGGGCGATCTCGTGCACGGCCTGGGCGCCGGTAATCCCAAGGGGCACGCCGCGTGTGTGCTGGTCACCGGGCAGGCGTACGCCGAAGCGGTGGCCGCCACCGGTGTGCGGCCGCGCGGAGATCTGGTGCTCGCGTTCGGCGCCGGAGGCATGCCGACCAACGCCATCGGTGACGGCCGGGCGAACACCGGTCACGGCGTCGGGGCGTCGTTCCTGCTGGAGCGCGGCTGGTACACCGATCACGCGATCATCGCCAAACCCGGTGACTTCGTGGCTCACGACGAGGTCGGGCTCTGCTGGTTCGAGATCACGATCAAGGGCATTCACACGTACGCCGGAAGCCGCCACCGCCTGCCGTACCGCAATCCGATCGTCGTCGCGGGGGAGGTGGCCTCCCGGCTGGAGGCGTGGCTCGCCGACTTCCCGATCCGGCACCGCACCGCCACGGCCGCGCCGCAAGGCATCATCGGCGCTGTCGCCGGCGGGTGGGAACGGATGCTCGCTGTCACCCCGGCGGTCTGCCGGCTACGCCTCGACATCCGGCTCGCGCCGGGCCGGCAGCCCCTCGACGTGCGCCGGGAGCTGGCGGCCTTCCTGGCGACGATCGACGCCGAGATCGACTGTGAGCTGGTCAACCACATCCCCGCCTCGGTCACCGACCCGGACGACTGGGTGATCACCGAGACGATCCGGGCCTGGGAGGCCGCGGCGGGCCGCCCGCACCGGCCGGTCCGGGACAACAGCGGCGCCACCGACGCCAACATCCTGCGCGCCCGGGGCATCCCCACCGCGCGCGTCGGCATGCCCAAGCCGGCACTGCCCGGCATCGACTTCGCGCTGGGCATGAACACCGTCGAGGTCACCGCGATGCGCCGGCTCTGCGAGGTCCTCGCGCGCGTCGCGGTCACCAACAGTCAGGAGGAACGATGAGCACACCACCCGAGGGCAAGCACGCCGAGGGCTATCACTACCTGGACCTGGGTTCCGGGCTGGACACCGTGTTCCTGCACGGAGGCGGGCCCGGCTGCACCGGCTGGAGCGACTTCGGCCCGGTGGCCGGCCTGTTCGCCGCCGAGCGCCGGGTGCTGATCCCGGACATCCTGCAGTACGGGCGCTCCGACAAGGTGCGGATCACCGGGCCGATGTGGGACTTCCACGCGGCCCGCACGGTGGCGCTGCTCGACACCCTCGGTGTCGAGCGCGCCGACTTCGTCTGCAACTCGTGGGGCGGCACGATCGCGCTCAACCTGGCGGCGAAGTACCCGGACCGAGTCCGGTCGCTGGTGGTCACCGGCAGCATGCCGGTCTTCTACGGCCCGCTCGCGCCACTGCCGGAGAACGGCCACCGGGGCCGCAGCGCCCGCGACGCCTACTACGGCGGTGAAGGCCCGACCCGGGAGAAGATGCGCCGGCTCATCGCCACCCTGGAGTGGTGCCACGGCGACCGGCTCCCCGAGGAGACCGTCGAGATGCGGTACCAGCAGAGCCTCGACCCCGGCGAGCGCGAGCTGGCGGCGATGTCCGACTCGCCCCGCGGCGACTGGCAGGACCTCACCGAGGAACTCGGCCGGATCCAGGCGCCGACCCTGTTCATCTGGGGGCGCGAAGACGCGTTCCTCACGCCGGATTACCCGATGATGCTCGCCCGCATGGTGCCCGATGGCAACCTGCACGTGATGGACCACGTGTCCCACCACCTGCAGGAAGAGCAGCCGGAGCGCTACCACGCCATCGTCGCCGCGTTCCTCGCCGACGCGGCCCGCCGTGATGCGAAAGGTGACTGAACCATGAGAACCCTGCTCTGGCTGATCGGCGTCGGCGCGCTCGTCGCGCTCGTCCGGGTCCTCGCCCCGCGCAGCAACACCCAGATCCACCGGATCAACCAACCCTAGGAGAACCATGTCCATCTGGACCGACCTGACGCCGCTGTCGTTCTCCGTGTCCTACGTCGACGCGGGTGGTGTGCCGACCCGGACACTGCGGGCCGGCGACGGCACCCCGGTGGTGTTCCTGCACGGCACGAGTGGCCACCTCGAAGCCTTCACCCGCAACATCGCAGCGCACGCCGAGCACTACGCGGTACACGCCATCGACATGCTCGGCCACGGCTACACCGGAAGCGTGGACAAGCCGTCGGAGATCCCGGGATACGTACGGCACCTGCTCGACTACTTCGACGCCGCGGGCATCGAGAAGGCCCACATCGTCGGGGAGTCCCTCGGCGGCTGGGTCGGCGCGCGCACCGCCGCCGACCATCCGGACCGGGTCGCCAGCCTGCAACTGCTCTGCGCCGGCGGCACCGTCGCCAACCCGGAGGTGATGGCCCGGATCGACGCCAGCACCCGCCAGGCCGTCGCCACCGACGACATCGAGCTGACCCGCGAGCGGCTGCGGCTGCTGATGGCCGATCCGGTGAACGCCACCGAGGAACTGGTCGAGGTCCGGCACCGGATCTACCACGAGCCCGCCTTCGTCGCCGGCATCGACAATCTGCTCTCCCTGCAGAAGATGGAGATCCGCCGGCGGAATCTGCTGACCGTCGAGCAGATGCGGCGGATCACCCAGCCCACACTGATCGTCTGGGGTCGCAAGAACCCGTTCGGCGACGTCCCGGAGGCGCAGGCCATGCACGCCGCGATCGCGGGTTCCCAGCTGGAGCTGCTCGACGACACCGGGCACTGGCCGCAGCACGAGCAGGCCGCGATCTACAACCCGCTCAGCCTGGAATTCCTGGCGAAGGTGGGTGCCTGATGCGCGCTCTCCGCATCCACGCCTGGGGCACCCGCCCGGTCGTGGACGAGGTCCCCGAGCCGATCCGCGGCGAGGGCGAAGTGCTGGTCCAGGTCGACGCGGCAGCGCTCACCCACCTCGACCTGACCGTGGCCTCCGGCGAGTTCGGGATGCGCCCGCCGCTGCCGTACACCGGTGGCGTCGAAGGCAGCGGGACCGTCCTGGAAGCCGACGATCTGGCCCCGGGAACCCAGGTCATGCTCCGCGGCGGCGGTCTCGGCCTGGTCCGCGGCGGCACCTGGCAGGAACGGGTCTCCGTGCCGCGTAAGGCGGTTGCCCTGCTCGACACGCCGTTGCCCGCCGGCTTGGCCGCTACCTTCCTGGGACCTACCACGACCGCCGCGGTGACGCTCTACGACGTGGCCGAGCTGCAGGCGGGGGAGAAGGTCCTGGTGACCGGCGCGGCCGGCGCTGTCGGTTCGCTCGTCTGCCAGCTCGCCCTGCACGCCGGCGCCGAGGTGACCGGCCTGGTAGGCCGGCCGGAGCGGCTTGCCGATCTGCCCGCCGGCGTCACCGGGGCCGTGCTCGGCGACCCGCCGGCCGGCTGGGCGGCGGACCGCCCCTTCGACCTGCTCGTCGACACCGTCGGCGGCGACCGGCTGATCGAGCGTACGGGCTGGGTGCGGGCCGGTGGCCGGGCCGTGGTGGTCGGCTACACGGCCGGCGCGACCGCGACCGTGGACCTGCCGAACTGGCTGCTCGCCGATGTCGCCCTGCTGCCGGTCAACATGATGCGGAAGGCGCAGCGCGGGCAGGAGCTGAAACCCGCTCTGAGCGCCCAGCTGGCTGCCGGCACACTGACACTGGCCATCGAGCAGGTCCCGGTCGAGGCGGCGGCGGACGCCCTCGATCGTCTGGCGAAGGGACAGAATCGCGGCCGCCTGGTCGTGGCGTTCTGATCATGCGCTGAGGTAGTTGAGCAACGGGACCGTCCACCTTGCCGAGGTGGACGGTCCCGTCGTTTCACATCACTTCGTGGCGTTCTGCGAATACCAGTTCTTCAGTAATTGCTCGTCGAGGTTCGGCGCCGTGGCGATGAGCTTCTCCTGAAGGAAGAAGTCCGCCGTGCTCTTCGCGCCGGTGACATCGGCGTCGGTGAGGTCGCGAACCCCGAAGGTGATCTGGCCGATGCTCTTGAGCGTCTCCTCCGCCGCGATCTTGATTTCCTTCTGCGTCGCGTCGGCGGCCCGCTGCGGCTCCTTCGCCGCGATGTCGGCGGCTTCGGCGATCACCTTGACGACCTTGCCGGCGAGTTCCGTGTTGCCGGCAAGCCACTTCTGATCGGCGTCGATCCACTGGACGTACTTCATGCCGTAGTCGCCGATCGACTCATGGACCGTCCCGCCCTGCTCGACGCCCCGGCTGATCCACGGTTCGTAGACGACGTACGCGTCCACGTCGCCCTTGCCGAGCAGGGCCGGGAAGTCCGGCGCGCTCGCGGTGACGAACTTGACCGACGCCCGGTCGATCTTCTTGCTCTCCAGGTAGCGAGCCGCGGCGAGGGTCACCAATCCGGGTGCGACGGCCATCGTCTTGATCTGCGAGGCGTCGGTGATCCCCTTGCCCAGGACCACCTTCAGGTACTTCGAGGACTCCTGGAAGACCGCCACCGCCCGCAGGTCGGGCGTCTTGGCCATCAGCGTGACGATGGTCGCGTCCGAGCTGGCGGCGAGTTGAGCGACACCGGCGATCACGGCGTTGGTGATGGCCGCGCCGCCCTCGGTCTGGGTCAGCTCGACGTCGAGGCCGGCCTTGGTGAACAGGCCTTCCTGCTTGGCGAGGTAGAACGGCGCGTACGCCGCGTCGACACCGACCGCGATCCGTACCTTCGAGGACGCCTCGGCCTCGGCCTGGGCAGCTGGGCGGGAGCAGCCGGCGAGCAGCAGCGTGCCCACCAATCCCAGTGCGGCCGCGGACCGGCCGGCAGTGAACCATTCACGCATGATGGTGCCTTCCATTCGGAGGATTCAGACCTTCACGCCGTAGCGGCGCAGGAGCCGGCCGGCCGGAGTCGCGGTGAGGGTGGGGCCGTGTACCACCAGGCGACCGCGGCCCGTCCCGGGCCTGAGCCGTCGAGGTTGCTTGTCATTCAGGTGGTATATCGGGGCCGCGTACCAGGGAGAATCATGCTGGTCCGCTCAGTGAACCGACATCCCGCGGTAAACACTCCAGCAAGGATCCGGCGGCCGGCTCATCGGCGGTGTTTCCGATGCGTCTCGGACGACGCGTCCTGCCCTCCCGGCGGGAGTGGACGCGACGGATCATGATCGCCTCCGCGATGGCGGACGTGAATCCGGGTGCTCGGGTTTCAGGCGGCGGGGAGCACGACGACCTTGCCGGTGATCGGCGCGGTGGCCGCTTCGGCGTGCACCGTCGCCAGGTCGGCCAGCGGGATCCGCCGGGTCGGGCCGAGGCGCAGCGCGCCGGAGTCGAGCAGATCCACCAGCCGGGCGAGTTGTCCGGCGTCGGGACGGACGAAGAGATTGATTCCCTGTACGCCGCGCCTCTCGTCCGACGGGGCGGGCATCCAGACCGTCGTGTTCACCAGGACACCGCCGTCGCGGATGAGCTCCACCAGCCCCGCCAGCTGCTCCGGGGTGACCGGTGCGAGGTTGAGCACGACGTCGACGGTCTCGGTCAGTTCGGGGATGCCGTGGCCGTGGATCTCGTCGGCGCCGGCCTCCTCGGCCTGCCGGCTGCTGCCGGGACCGGCCACGGCGATCACGTAGGCGCCGGCGTTCTTGGCCAGCTGGACCGCGTAGCCGCCGACGGCACCACCGGCGCCGTTGATCAGCACTCGCTGGCCGGTGGTGAGTTTCGCGTGGTCGAACAGGGCCTGCCAGGCGGTGAGGCCGACCAGTGGCAGCCCGGCGGCGTCGGCGAGCGCGATGCCGGCGGGGGCCTTGGCCAGGAGCCCGGCGGGGGCCAGGGCGTATTCGGCGGCCGCGCCGACGCTGGTCAGCGGTAGGGCGGCGATCACCTGGTCGCCGACCTGGAGGCCGGTGACGCCGTCGCCGAGCGCGTCGATCGTGCCGGCGACGTCGGAGCCGAGGGTGTGCGGCAGTGCCACCGGGATGGGGCCCTGCATGTAGCCGGCGCGGATGTTGCCGTCGACCGGGTTGAACGATGTGGCGGCCACCCGGATCCGGACCTCGCCGGCGCCCGGGACGGGCTGGTCGACGTCCTCGAAGCGCAGGACGTCGGGGGTGCCGTACTCGTGGAAACGCACTGCCTTCATGGCGGAGCCCGCTCTCTCTGAGTCATGAAGTGCTTCGTTTTCGAAGCACTTCATGACTGTAGCACGCTTCGAATTCGAAGCAAGTCGAGCGTGTTGTGAGCCGGGCGACACTGCCGGGCGACCGTCAGGGCAGAAAGAAGGGCTGGCCCTCAGCGGACCAGCCCTTCGGATCACGGGTGCTCAGCGGCGCGGCGCTCCGGCGGCCAGCGCCAGATCCTGCTGCAGCACGTAGTACTGGCCCTTCGGGTTGAGCTGCTCGTCGTAGATCAGAGCCGCGCCCTCCTGCGGGTCGTCGAACCAGCCCGGCACCCACGAGTAGGAGTCACCGAAGCCCCACGGCGTGAAGGAGATGCAGGCGCGGACGGCCAGGCAGGCCTTCAGCGTCCGCGACCAGTAGCTCTCCTGGGCGTACGAGGCCAGCGGGTTGACCGGCTCGTTGACCGCTTCGGGCTTGGTGAAGGTGCGCACGTCGACCTCGGTGAGCGCGACCTTCTGGCCCAGCGCGGCGAACCGCTCCAGGTTGTTCTGCAGGTCCGGGTAGCCGTACTGGGTGGACAGATGCCCCTGGAAGCCGACGCCGTGGATCGGCACCCGCTGCGCCTTGAGCGACTTGACCAGCTCGTACACCGCGTTGCTCTTGGGCCCGGTGAACTCGAGGTTGTAGTCGTTGTAGAAGAGCAGCGCCTTCGGGTCGGCCTGGTGCGCCCAGCGGAACGCGTCGGCGATGTAGCCGGTGCCGCCCCACGCCTTGTACCAGATCGTCTGGCGCGGCTCGCCGTTGTCGTCGAAGGCCTCGTTCACCACGTCCCACTGCCAGATGTCGCCCTTGAAGTGGCGCACCTGCGCGAAGATGTGCTTCTTCAGTGCCGCCTTCACCTCGGCGTCGGACAACGTGGTGGTGTAGCCGTCGCTGGACAGCCAGGCGGGCAGCTGGTTGTGCCACAGCAGCGTGTGACCGCGGACCAGCTGGCGGTTCTTCTTGGCGAACGCGACGAGCTGGTCGGCCTTCTCCCAGGTGTAGACGCCGCGGACGGCCTCCACCTCGGCCCACTTCATCGCGTTCTCCGCGGTGACGCTGGAGAACTGCTCGGCGGCGATCTGCGTGTACTCCTCGTTGGCGCCCAGCTCGTCGGCGTTGATGGCGGTGCCGATGCGCAGCCCGGTGCGCGCGCCGAGCGCCCGCAGCGAGTCGGCGGGGTAGGCCGTACCGGCCGCCGGGTGTCCGGCGCCCGGACCGGGGACGGCGGTGGCGGAACCGGCGAACGCGAGCTGTCCGGCCAGCAGCGCCAGGGCGCCGGCTATGGAGGCGAGAAGTCGGGGACGACTCATGGGAGCTCCTTGCGGGTATCGTCCGGAAGTTTCGGTGGTGTTCCGGAAGCAACGACCGCAATCTATGCGCGACTCCGGAAGCGGTCAAGGTGGATGGCTCATCTGGACGCGTCCGGGGTCCGGAAGTTACGAAGGCCGGGCTCGGAGACTTCCGAGCCCGGCCGTTCGCGCAGCTGGGGACGTCACCCGGTGGTGCAGGCGGAACCGTTGAGCGCGTACCCGGTCGGCGCCCCACTGTTTCCGGTGTGGGTGGCCTGGAACCCGAAGCTCACCGACGCTCCCGGCGCCAGCGCCGCGTTGTAGCCGACGTTGCTCGCGGTCACCTGCCCGGACGACGGCGCGTAGGTGGCGTTCCAGCCGCCGGTGATGGTCTGCCCCGCGGGGAGGCTGAAGGTGACCTGCCAGCCGTTGATGCTGGAGCTGCCGGTGTTGGTGATCGTGATGTCGGCGGTCAGCCCGTTGTTCCAGGCGTTGACGGCGCCTTTGGCCCGGCATGCCGCCGTGCCGGTCGAGGGGGAGACCGAGGCCGACGGGGAGACCGAGACCGAGGTCGAGGGGGACGGAGAACTGGGTGCCGGGCTCGACGGCGTGGTGGTGCTGCCGAACTGGCTGAAGAACTGCCACACCTCACCGGAGACCCAGGACGATGAGGCGTTGCGGTCCACCGGGAGGGGAACGTGGTCGCCGTCGAAGGCGGCCCACTGGACCGGATAACCGGCCCGGCATCCCGCGTACGCGGTGGTGATGTGTGTCCCGCTGCCCTGCGCGGGCTCCGGCGGGTTCTGCGCGGCGCAGCCGTTGGCCCGGACGAAGGAGTCCCGGAGGCCGCGTCCCTGCGAGATGTTCAGGACGCTGTCCCGGATGCCGTGGATGCCGAAGTAGGCGACCGGCGCCGACGCCGAGGAGCATCCGCTGAGGTTGGCGCCGGCGATCGGCGCGACCGCTCGGAAGACGGCAGGCCGGGCACAGGCCAGCGCGTAGCTCATGGCGCCGCCGTAGCTGAATCCCAGCGCGAATCGCTGCGACGTGTCGACGCAGAGGTCGTTCTCGACGACGCGGAGGATGTCGTCGACCAGGGTCACGTCCCGGCCGCCGGTGTTGGCCCAGCCCGCGTCCAGGCCCTGCGGCGCCACGAAGACGGCGCTGTTGCCGGACCGCTGCTGCAGACCGTAGAACCCGTTGCCGACCACGTCGTTGGCGCTGCCGTTGAGCCAGTGCAGACCGACGACCAGCCGGTACGCCTGGCTGCTGGTGTAGTTCGCGGGCAGCCGCAGGATGTACGTCCGGGCCCGGCCGCCGCTCTGGATCGTGTAGGTGCCGTCGCGCAGCGTCGGGGCCTTGCCGCAGCCGGCGGTGGCCGCCAGGGCGGTCTGCTGCCCGGCCGAGGCGGTCCCGCCGGTGAGGACCGCGGTCACCGCGCCGATCAGCAGCGCGGCGACGGCGACGGCCGTGCCGAGCACCCTGCGGTCTCTTGCTCTTCGCTCTGCCATGGAAGCCTCCGGGATCTAACACCGTCGATGTGATGGCCGTTCGGATGTTACGGAGCGATTTCGTAAATTTCTACGCTTGAGCGGCCGACTCGATGCGTCATCCCGGCATAACGGATTCCTCCGTTGAATGTCGTCATCTGATTTACTGCGCCCTGATCCGGTCGAGGACGAAACATCCTGGCAATCTCCACACACCAAATGTGAGCGCTCCCAAGGAGACTCGATCATGACCGGATCGCGATGGATTCGTGCCGGGGCGGTTCCCGCCGGCATCGTTCTTCTGGCCTCGGCGGCGGCCGCCGTGGCACTGCCCGCCGGCGCCGCGGCCGCCGGCTGCTCGGTGAGTTATGCCATCTCTTCGCAGTGGCAGGGGGGCTTCGGCGCCAACGTGTCGATCACCAACCTGAGTGATCCACTGACCGGCTGGAACCTGACGTGGACCTACCCGGCGGGGCAGACGGTGACGCAGGCGTGGAACGCGACGGTGACGCAGACCGGGTCGGCGGTGACCGCCGTGAACATGAGCTACAACGGGTCGATGGCCACCAACGGCACGGTGTCGTTCGGATTCAACGGCTCGTGGACCGGCAGCAACCCGGTCCCGGCGGGCTTCGCTCTCAACGGGGTGGCCTGCACCGGAACTTCCGGTCCGCCGTCACCGTCGAGTCCGCCTCCGTCATCCCCCTCGCCGTCACCCTCGGCCTCGCCCTCGACGCCGGGCGGTTCCTGCACCCTGCCGTCGAGCTACCGCTGGACGTCGACTGGAGTGCTGGCCCAGCCCCGGTCGGGGTGGGTGTCGCTGAAGGACTTCACCAGCGTCGTCCACAACGGCAAGCACCTGGTGTACGCGTCGAACGTCTCCGGTTCGACGTACGGCTCGATGAATTTCACCCCGTTCACCGACTGGTCCGGGATGGCCTCGGCCGGCCAGAACGCGATGAGTCAGGCGGCAGTGGCACCCACGCTGTTCTACTTCGCCCCGAAGAACGTCTGGGTCCTGGCGTACCAATGGGGTGCCTGGCCCTTCATCTATCGGACGTCGAGCGATCCGACCAACCCGAACGGCTGGTCCGCGCCGCAGCCGCTGTTCACCGGCAGCATCACCGGCTCGGGAACGGGGCCGATCGACCAGACGCTGATCGCTGACGGCACGAACATGTACCTCTTCTTCGCCGGCGACAACGGCAAGATCTACCGGGCGTCGATGCCGATCGGGAACTTCCCCGGCAACTTCGGCTCCTCGTACACCACGATCATGAGCGACAGCACGAACAACCTGTTCGAAGCGGTCCAGGTGTACAAGGTGCAGGGCCAGAACCAGTACCTGATGATCGTCGAGGCGATCGGCAGCCAGGGCCGCTACTTCCGCTCGTTCACGGCCACCAGCCTGAGCGGATCGTGGACACCGCAGGCCGCCACCGAGAGCAACCCGTTCGCCGGCAAGGCCAACAGCGGTGCCACCTGGACCAATGACATCAGCCACGGCGACCTGGTGCGTGCCAACCCGGACCAGACCATGACCGTCGATCCCTGCAACCTGCAACTGCTCTACCAGGGCAAGAACCCCAGCGCCGGTGGCGCCTACGACCAGCTGCCGTGGCGGCCGGGCCTGCTCACCCTGCAGCGGTAGGCGGCGAACCGCCCCAGAACCAACATCGGTGGGGAGCGGCCCGGTGTGCTCGAGGGATCCGAGCGCACCGGGCCGCGCTTGCCCGTGGCGGGTCCGGTGAGCGGACCCGGGGGCTTGGAGAGCACTCCCACCTGGCCGATCATTCGCGGAAGTCTATGTTCCGCATCGGGTCGGGAGGCCAGTTGTCACTCTTCGTGCGGGGTACCCACCGGCGGCGCACCATCGCCGCCGCGATCAACGTCTTCGTGCTCATGGCGGCCCTGGTCGCCGCCTCCACCGCGCAGGCTTCACCGCGGCCGGCGCAAGCTCCGGTCGCCGCGGCCGTGACGCCGCCGGCGATCACCTGCGCACAGGCCGCCCAGCTGGATCTGACCGGTGTCCCGGGCGCACCGGCGAACGTCACCTCGGCGACGATCATCGCCGCCGCCGGCAACACCCTCGGCAGGTGGGAGGCGTGCAGCGTCAAGGGGATCATCGCGCCGCAGATCCAGTTCAACCTGTTGCTGCCCACCCAGACCTGGACGGGACGCTATCTGCAGACCGGCTGTGGCGGCTTCTGCGGAAGCGTCAGTTTCGACGCCCAGGCGACCTACGGCTGCCTCCCGCTCACCGACGGGGAGTTCGCGGTGGCCGCGGACAACGAGGGGCACGTCGGAGCCGGCTTCACCGACGGGCTCTTCGGCGCTGACCCCCAGCTGCGAGTCGACTTCGGCTACCGGTCCCAGCACCTCACCTCCCTCGTGGCCAAGGAGATCATCAAGCGGTTCTACGGCCGGTCCGCCGCGCGGTCGTACTTCACGGGTTGCTCTGAGGGCGGTGACCAGGCGATGACCGAGGCGCAGCGTTACCCCGGCGACTTCGACGGCATCGTCGCCGGCGCCCCCGCGTCGAACATGACCGCCCTGGCCGTCTTCGACCAGGCATGGAACGCCAAAGCCGTACTGGACGCCAACGGCAATCCGACCCTCACGGTGGCCGACCTCGCGTCGCTGCACACGGCCGTCGTGAACGCCTGCGACACCCTGGACGGCACCCAGGACGGGCTGATCAGTGATTCGCAGAGCTGCTCGTTCGACCCGAAGAGCATCGCCTGCCCGGCGTCCGGCAGCAGTACGTCCGGCTTCTGCCTCACTCCGGCCCAGGTCGCGTCGGTCCGCAAGGTCTACGGCGGGGCGCGGGACGAGAAGAACCGGCTGCTGTACCCGGGCGCCCAGCCCCGCGGTTCGGAACTCGACTGGGCGGGCTGGCTGATCCCCTGGAGCGCGGGAGGGCTGTCGAATCAGGGTGGCTTCGCCGTGAACACGGTGCGCTGGCTCGCCTACCCGGGTCCGCGGCCGTCGCTCACGCTGAACGACATCACATTCACCGAGAAGAGCTTCAAGGACATCATGGGCCGGGTCTCGGGCATCTACGACTCCATCGACCCGGACCTGAGCGCGTTCCGCAAGCGCGGCGGCAAGCTGATCATGTGGCACGGTGAGGCCGACCCGGCGGTGCCTCCGGCCGGCACCATCGCGTACTACCAGGCGGTCACCGAGCAGATGGACGGCCTGGCTCGTACCCAGGAGTTCGCCCGGCTGTTCATGCTGCCCGGCGTGGCACACTGCAGCGGCGGCGAGGGGCCCGACAAGCTGGACGCGCTCACCGCGGTGGTCGACTGGGTCGAGCGCGGCAAGGCGCCGGAGAGCCTGACGACCACCAAGGTGACCTCGGGTGCGGTCACCGCGACCAGGCCCGCCTACCCGTGGCCGCTCATGGCCGTGAACACCACGGGCGGGCCGGCCGATCAGGCGTCGAGCTACACGGCGCAGCCGAGGAAGTCGGCCGGCCAGACCGTCAGCTGGCTGGGCAGCTTCCGCTCGGGCTACGAGAAGACCTGCGAATGGATCAACGGCAGGTGGGTCTGCCGTAACGCCAAGGCCTGATCGCATCAGCCGCGCCGGGCGCGCACCCGGCGCGGCTGTCGCAGGAAGACCGCCACGGCGATCGCGGTGAGCACGCACAGGGCGGCGTTGACGCCGATGGCGGTGCGGACCGCGGTGAGGATGTCGCCGGCCGCCTCGCCCGGAGAGCCGCCCGGTGAGCCACCCGGCGCGACGAGGACCGCTCCCACCACGGCGGACATGACCGGGATGCCGAGGGTGATGCCGATCTGCTGGCTCATGGTGGCCAGCCCGGCGGCGATGCCCTGCTCCTCGTCGGGCAGGCCCGCGGTGACGGTGACCATGAATCCGACGATGGCGACGAGGTTGGCGACCCCACCGGCGAAGGTGGCGGCGAGCAGCAGCAGAACCCCGCCTGAGGAGGAACCCAGGAGGATCAGGACCACCGTGGCCGCCGCCTGGACCGCCAGGCCGAGGGCCAGCGCCCGTGGCGCGCTACCCGAGGACGCGATCACCTTGGGGCCGAGGACCCCGCCGAGCACGGTGCCGACGCCCAGGACCGCGAACGACAACCCGGCGGCCAGCGGCGTGTAGCCGAGGACCTCCTGGAGGTAGAGGGTGAGCAGGAAGACGAGCGACGTCTCGGTGGCGAACGCGACGACCCCGGCGACGTGGCCCCAGGCGACGCCGCGCCCGCGCAGGATTCGGACCGGGACCAGCGGCGCCTCGACCCGATGTTCGATCATCCAGAACGCCGCGAGCAGCACGACGCCGGTGAGCAGTCCACCCCAGGCGCGGGCATCGATCCAGGAGTGCTCGCCGGCGCTGGTGAGACCGAAGACGACGGCGAGCAGGCCCGCGGTGACGGTGGCGGCGCCCGGCACGTCGAGGCGAGGACGCCGGGCGGGGCGGCTCTCGGCGAGCACGAACGGCGCCACCGCGAGCACGAGCACGGCGACGACGACGTTGATGAAGAACGCCCACCGCCAGCTCAGCAGGTCGGTGACCACGCCGCCGAGGATGGCGCCGGTGGTGAATCCGGCGGCCATCAACGCTCCGTTGAGTCCGAGCGCGCGATCACGCCGGGGCCCTTCCGGGAACGCGGTGGTCAGCAGCGAGAGCGCGGCCGGGGTGACGGCCGCGGTGGCCAGACCCTGCGCCACGCGGGAGGCGAGCAACAGGACCGGATCGGTCGCCAGTCCACCGGCCAGCGAGGAGACGCCGAGCAGGGCGATACCGGCCAGGAACAGCCGGCGGCGCCCGACGATGTCAGCGACCCGGCCGAAGAGCAGGGTGAACCCGGCCGCGCACAACGCGAAGGAGGTCGCGATCCATTGCAGCGTGGACAGGGTGAAGCCGACGTCGGCGCCGATCACCGGGAGCGCGACGTTGAGGATGGAGAAGTCGACCGCGAGGGTGAAGCTCGCGGTGAGCAGGACGGCGAGGACGAGTCGGTCACGGGTCTGGTCGGCGGCGGTCTCGGGAATCGAGTCCGTGCTGGTCATCGAAGGCCTCCGGTCGGAGCGGGATTACGACGACGACACTGACCGCCGGCGTCGACGGCAGCCAGAACACCGTTGCGGCTACGCGGGGCCAGACTGGTACCGGCAGGGACAGGCAGCGGGCGGCCCCACCGGTCACGATGGGAGTCATGCAGAGTGAGAACGGGACCCGGGGCGAGCTGGCGGACTTCCTGCGCAGCCGCCGAGCGCGGTTACGCCCGGACGATGTCGGGCTCGTCTCGTACGGTGCCCGCCGGGTCCCCGGTCTGCGACGCGAGGAGCTCGCCCAGCTGGCCGGTGTGAGCCCGATCTACTACACCCGGCTGGAGCAGGGGCAGAGCACCAACGCGTCGGAGTCGGTGATCGAGGCCATCGCCGGTGCTCTCGCGCTCACCGACGGCGAGCGCGCTTACCTGCACGATCTCGCCCGGCCGCGGCCGGCGAAGCGGCGCCGGGCGCAGCGGCCGGAGTCGGCCCGGCGCGGCGTCGAGCAGCTGATCGACGCGATGCGCGACGTGCCCGCCCTCGTGCTGGGCCGGCACAGCGAGGTGCTGGCGTGGAACGAGCTGGGGCACCTGCTCTTCGCGGGGCATTACGATCGCGCCGCGCCGCGCCGACCGGCGGATCGGCCGAATCTGACCCGGATGCTCTTCCTCGACCCGCACACCCGCGAGCTGTACCGGCGCTGGGACGAGGAGGCGAGCCGGGCGGTGGCGTCGCTGCGGATGGCCGCGGGCCGTCACCCCGACGACGCGGCGCTGACCGCGCTGGTCGGCGAGCTGATCGTGAAGAGCCGTGAGTTCGCGGCCTGCTGGGCCGAGCATCCGGTGCAGGTCTGCGGCGCGGGCACGAAGCACCTGCACCACCCGGTCGTCGGTGACCTGGATCTCGACTACGAAGCCCTGCACCTGCCGGAGGACGACGGGCACCGGCTGCTGACGTACACGGCGGCGCCCGGATCCGGCCACGAGGCCGCGCTGCGACTGCTGAGAGCGCCGGCCCGGCACGACCGGTCTCCTCTCAGCCTGCGGTGAGTCAGGTCAGGCCCGTGTCGGATGCGGTGAGCGTCACGGTGCTTTCCTCGTCGTCACAGCGGAGCGAGCGACGTGAACCTGGTCGCCAGTTGCAGGGGGATCTGCTCGAGCCGGAAAGTGCCGGCGAAGAGCACGAGGTAGCGCTCCGGATCGTCGGCCGACCGCAGAGCTGTCCCGCCGTCGACGGCGACCGGGCAGAAGCCGGCGTCCCGGTCGAACCCGCCGGAACCCGGAGCCTCGTCCAGACGCAGTGCGAAATCGCGGTACCGCAGGAAGTAGCCGGGGTAGTTGACCGACTCGAACGACAGGCATCGGTCGACCGCGTGGCTCGCCCGGACGACGAACCGGGAGTCCATCCGGTCCAGTTCGCTGCTCGACGCGGTGATCACGTCGACGCGGGCGACGAAGTTCCGGTGCCGCAGCCGGTATCCGGGCAGGTTCGGCAGGCCCAGCCCGACGGTGGTGCCGGCGACGATGCCGGGTGGCTTGCTGCTCGTCCGCGGGACCGCCGAGCTGGCGCGCGGCGACGCGGATCGTGGAGTGGCGGTAGCGCTGCGGCTCCGCACCGGACCAGGGGCGGTGCCGGCGCCGGCGCGGACCGCCCGGGTCGCGGTCGGCAGAGGATAGGCGCCGCGGTACGCGATGCCGCCGGGCGCCGGGTCGCTCGGCGCCGGTTGGATCCAGACCGGGGGCGAGGCCGCGGGCAGGGCCCGGGGCTTCGCCGGATCGGGGGTGTCCGGCGAGGAGTGGACCAGCAGCATCGTGGCGGTCGCGGCGTAGCCCGCGACCGCCAGCGCGGTGGCCGCGGCGAGCACCACCAGCGCGCGATTCGTTTTGTCGGAACCGGGTGTCCCGGGCATTTCTGACGACTCCTGGATTACGACGCCATGGGCGTCGGCGCTGACGATGGCACGTGCTCAGATCTCCGCCGTGGCCAGCTCCCACTCCAGGTGGTAGGCGTCCGGGTCGTACGCCGCCGGGTCGGCGTAGACCTTCGCCCCGGCCGGTTCGGCAGCGGCATCGGTCCAGGACAGGTGGCCCGACGTGACGAAGCGGACCCAGTCCGCGTGGACCTCGTCGGCCAGGCGCTGAGGCGGCTCGGCGCCCAGCACCGCGGTGACGCCCTCGGCGTCCAGCAGGTCGAAGACGAACGGGATCTCCAGGCAGTGCACCGCCGCGCCGCTGACTCCCGAGCGATGCCGGAAGTCGTACGTCCAGGTCGGCGCGGTGGCCGCCCGGGACCCCACGATCCGCATGGCGGGAACCCGGACCATGCCGAGCGCGAGGACCGCGCTGCGCAGGAACGACGGGCCCAGTACGGCCGTGCCGGCGAGGAAGCGGCCGATGCCCGTGCCGGACGCGCCGGCCGCGAGCAGCAGTTCGGTCACCTCCGCGGCGTCGACCGGCGGGCTGGGGAAGGAGAACTCGTCGGCGGTGGTCCCCAGCAGCAACGGCGTCGCACGGTGCGGGCCGGTGCTCATGGCGTCGGGGAAACTCAGCACGGTCTCGCCGTCGACCACGGGAGCGAACGCCAGTCCGGTGACGCCGTCGCGCATCGAGGCCACGATGTCGGCGATCGGTGCGGGACCGGCGGGCATGCCGGCCTTCTGCACCTCACGCTGGGCGTCGAGGATCTGGTCCTCGGTGACCGCGCCGAGGTCGTCCACGTTGATGCCGAGCGCGGCCACCAGCTGCGACGTGGTCGTGGCCGCCTCGTCGGGCCGTAGGTCGGTGAGGGCGCTGGACTGGGCGATCGCCCCGTGGAACAGGCCGGCGGTCAGGGGCGACGACATGAGGGTGAGCACGCTGCCGCCGCCCGCCGACTGGCCCGCGATCGTGACGCGTTCCGGGTCGCCGCCGAACGCCGCGATGTTCTCGCGTACCCATCGCAGAGCGGCGATCTGGTCGAGCACGCCGCGGTTGCCGGGGACGCCGTCGATCCAGCCGAAACCATCGAAACCCAGGCGGTACGAGAGGGTCACGGTGACCACACCGTCCCGGTTGAACGAGCGGCCGTCGTACCAGGGGCTGGCGGGTGATCCGGCGAAGTAGCCGCCGCCGTGGATCCAGACCAGGACCGGGAGCCTGCCGTCGACCGACGGCGTGAAGACGTTGACGTTGAGCGTCTGCTCGCCGGCGATGGACGGCTCGGGGATGGTGGTCACGTCACCGAACGGGCGGCGCTGGGCGGTCGGGCCGTACGCGGTGGCGTCGCGCACACCGGTCCACGGCTGCACCGGCCCGGGAGCCTGGAAGCGGACCGGCGTGGCGAACGGGATGCCGAGGAACGCGAGCGAACCGGGGCGTTCCCCGCCGCGGACACGACCGGAAGTGATCTCGACGATGGGTGGCACGGGGAGCCTTTCAGCGGGCCGACTTGATCGGCAGGACGAACAGCGAGGAGAAGACGACGGCGACGATGGCGTACACGAAGATCGAGCCGTAGTCGCCGGCGAAGGCGCCCAGCAGTCCGGCCGCGATCAACGGGGTGAGGGTCTGCGGCACGTTCGAGGCGATGTTCAGCACGCCGAGGTCGCGGGCCATGTCGCCCTGGGAGGGCAGCACGTCGATCATCAGAGCGAGGTCCACGGCGATGTAGGCGCCGTAGCCGATGCCGGACAGGGCGGCGTAGACGAGCATCGCGCCGGAGGTGGGCACGGCGAGCGGGACGGCGACCGCGGCGGCCAGCACGATGGTGGCCGTGAAGACGAAGACCTTGCGGCGGCCGAGCATGTCGGAGAGCTTGCCGAAGACCACGGTGCCGATCACCATGGTGACCGACGAGATCATCGAGAGGACGCCGTACAGCGCGCCGGCATCGGCCGACCCGAGCCCGATGTAGTCGGTGAGGATGTACAGCGTGTAGTTCTGGATCGCCTGGTAGCCGAGGACCATGAAGAAGCGCCCGCCGAACGCCCACGCGTAGTCGGGGTGCCGGCGCGGGCTGACCCAGAAGCCCCGCAGGAAAGCACCCCAGCGGAACGGCCGCGGGACCTGCCCGGTCGACGGGGTGTCGCGGTTGATCAGCACGAACAGCACGGTCATGACGATCGCGGCGAGACCCAGCACGGTGTAGCCGACACCGATCCGGTGCAGCTGCCGGCCGGCGAAGGTGATACCGGCCGCCGCGCCGATCGCCAGGCCGGCGCCCTGGAACGCCGAGGCGACACCGCGGCCGCTGGGTTCGACGCGGTCGGCGACGACCGCGGTGGTCGGGCCCTGGAGCGCGTTGAGCAGTACTTGGGCGAGCACCCAGATGGCCGCGATGGCGAGGACCGTGTGGCCGAACTGCATGGCGACCGTGCACAGGCCGCCGCCGATGCCGCCGACGACGATCCACGGCGAGCGCCGGCCGAACCGGGACCGTGTGCGGTCGCTGAGCGCGCCGACGATCGGCTGGACGAAGAGGGTGGCGAGCGCGGACAGCGAGGTGACGAGTGCGAGGTTGCCGACCTTGTGGGCCGGATCGATGTCGGAGACCTGCTGCGGCAGCAGTACGCCGAGGACGCCGGCATAGACCGCGAAGAGCACGAGGTTGTTGACGAGCAGGGAGACGAGCAGGACGGAACGGTGCCGGGCGGGTGCGGGTGTCACGGCGACGTCATCGACGACCTTTTTGCTCATACGGGCTCTCCGGCTGTTCAGCGGATCATGGTGGACGGCATGTTAAGCAGGCATTCCCAGTTAGTTCAAGCCTTGAATCATCTGTTCACTACTTGAACAGTTTCACCGTGCGAGGATGGATCGTGCCTCGAACACACCTCGTCAACAGCGATGTACGCGATCACAACCTGGGCTTGGTGCTAACCACCCTCGATCGCCTCCGGCGGGGCGCCCGAGCCGAGATCGCGCTGGAGACGGGGCTGGCCCGCAGCGCCATCACCAACCTCTCGGCGGTCCTTCTGGAGAACCGCCTGGTGCGCCCGGTGGCCGACCAGCCGCCCCAGCGCGTCGGCCGGCGCATCGAACAGCTGGAGATCGACGGCCGGCACCTCTGCCTGATCGGCGCCCAGCTCGAGGTCGACCAGGCCGTCGTGGTCGCGCACGACCTCACCGGCCGCGAGCTGCACCGCGACGAGATCCCGGTGCGCACGCCGCGTGACGCCGACCCGGAGACCGTCGCGAAAACGATCGCGGACGGCGTGGCCGCCAGCCTCGACCGGCTGACCGGGGTCTCCCCTCTCAGCCTCGACCTGGTCGTGCCCGGCGGTATCGCGCGGGACGCCGCGACCGTCAGCTGTGCGCTGGATCTGGGCTGGATCGACGTGCCGTACCGGACCCTCGTCGCCGCCCGGCTGCCGGCGTTCCCGGCCGGCGTGCATCTGGCCGGCGACGGCTCGCTCGCCGCGTACGCCGAGTTCGCCGCCCTGCGTGCCGAGCCCGGGATGGCCGGGCTCAGCGACGTCTTCTTCCTCAAGTCGGCCACCGGGGTCGGCGCGGGTGTGATCAGCGAGGGGCAGATCCTGCGCAGTGCGCTGCACGCCCCCGGCCACATGATCGTGGTGCCGGACGGTGAGCAGTGCGAATGCGGGCGGCGCGGGTGTTTCGTCACGGTCGCCGATCCGGAGGTCGTCGTCCGCCGGGCCGGGCTCACCGACGTACGCCGGGAGCGTGGTCTGCCGATGGCCCTGGACGAACTGGTCCGCCGGGTGCGGGACGGCGATCCGGCCGCGCGGGCGGCCGCGGAGGAGGCCGTGTTCTGGTTCCGCATTCTGATCGACAACGCCAACCTCATGTACGAGCCGCAGATGGTGGTGCTCGGCGGCTACCTGGCGGCGTTCGCCGCTGAACTGGCCGACCTGCCCGAGACCACCCTCTCGACACTGGGATACGGGTCGCGGCAGGGTCGCGACGCGCTCGTTCCGGCACGGCTGGGCGCCTTCGCCGCGGTGCAGGGCGCGCTGACCCTGCGGCGGCTCGAGCTGCTCTCCGCACCGGCCCGATCCGGGCTGTTGTCGGCCTAGAACCCCGGCGGGAGCGCGGCGAGCCGGTCCATGGTGGCGGCTGTCCGCCCGCCCGTACAGCGGATCGTCCCGATGAGCGGACCGGATGTTGCCGGGCTGTTTCCGCAGGTAACGGGTTCGCTCAGCGGACCAGGATCGTTTTCGCTGGTCCGATGCCTCGATATACCACCTGGATGACAAGCAACCTCGGTGTAGCGATTCCCGGCGATCAGTCCCCCAGCCGCGAGCCGGGCATCGTGCTCGACGACGTAGGCATCGGGTTCGGCGCGTTCCAAGCGGTCAGCGGGATCGACCTCGACATAGCCGGAGGCGAATTCATCTGCCTGCTCGGTCCCAGTGGCTGCGGCAAGTCCACGGTGCTCATGGCGGTGGCCGGCTTCGTCGCACCGAACAACGGCCGGATCCAGGTCGGCGGCGAGGCGGTGACCGGTCCCCGCCCGGAGTGCGGCGTGGTGTTCCAGAGCAGCGACGCCCTGTTCGACTGGCTGACGGTCCGGCAGAACGTCGCCTTCGGCCCGCGGATGCGCGGGGTCGAGAAGGGCCGGCAGCGGGAGATCGTCGACGAATACCTCGGCCTCGTCGGGCTGCGCCACGCGGCCGGCAAATACCCGAACCAGTTGTCCGGTGGCATGCGGCAGCGGGCCCAGATCGCGCGGGTGCTCGCCAACGAACCCCGGGTCGTGCTGATGGACGAGCCGTTCGGCGCGCTCGACGCGCAGACCAGGGAGGTGATGCAGCATGAACTGGACCGGATCTGGCAGACCCACCGCAGCACGGTCCTCTTCGTCACCCACGACATCGACGAGGCGATCCTGCTGGCCGACCGGGTGATCGTCATGACGGCGGGCCCGAGCGCCCGGGTCAAGAGCTCCTACGAGGTCGGCCTACCCCGGCCGCGTCAGGAGGGCAGCGCCGAGTTCGTGGAGCTGCGCCGCCGGCTGCGCGCCGACATCAGCGAAGAGGTCCGCGTCTCGCTGCAGGCTCAGGGCATCGACCCGGAACGGGCCGCGGCATGACCGCCGTCGCGCAACGCCCGGTCGCTGCCGTGCCCGGCCTACGCCGCCGGCGATTCGCCGGCCTCGCCTGGACCGCGGTCACCCTGGCCGCCGGCCTCGCCGTCTGGGCCGCGGTCGCCTGGTGGTACGGCCCCACGCTCACCGCATCACCCGCCGACACCCTACGAGCCGGCATCGACCTGGCCGAAGACGGCTCACTCGGCGCATCCATACTCGCCTCGGCCCGCCGCATCCTCTCCGGCTGGGCACTCGGTGTCCTGGTCGGCGCCCCCGTCGGCATCCTGATGGGCCGGGTCACGGCCATCCGCCGGCTGCTCGACCCGTACATCGAATTCTTTCGCTTCATCCCGCCGATCGCGTTCGTCACCCTGGCCATCGTCTGGTTCGGCATCGGCGAGACCTCGAAGATCATCCTGATCTTCTACACCTCGGTCTTCCTCGTCACCGTCAACACCATCGCCGGCGTCCTGGCCATCGACGAATCGAAACTGCGCGCCGCCACCAGCCTCGGCGCCAACCGCCGCCAGCTACTGCACGCCGTCGTGCTGCCCGCCACCATCCCCTACATCATCACCGGCGCCCGCCTCGCCATGGGCAACAGCTTCCTCACCATCGTCTCCGCCGAGATCGTCGCCGCCGACACCGGCCTCGGCGCCCTCATCTGGCAAGCCCGCAACTACGGCCGCATCGACTGGATCTTCGTCGGCATCATCGCCCTGGGCCTGCTCGGCTACACCTGCGACCGGCTCATCCGCCTCCTCGCCGGACGGCTCCTACGCCGCTACGGCGTGAAGGTCTGATCACCGGGAGCCCGCGGACCGTCCGGTTTCGCGGGCTTCCCGCCGGCCGGGGCGTCCAGCGCGCGGCTGATGTGGGCGGCGGTCGCCCACAGCATGCGGACGACCTGCTGATCGTCGTGACGGTCGAGCGGCAGCGTCGCCGACACCGCGGCCACGACGTGCTGGGGGTCCCCCAGGGTGATCGGGACGGCGTACGACTTGTACCCCTCAAGGGTCTCTTCGCTCTCGGTGGACCACCGGCGTTCACGGACCGCCGTCATCTGTGCCTTCAGCTGACGGGCGCTGCGGATGCTGTGGCCGGTCCGGGGTGTCGAACCCTGGTCCTCCAGGGCGGCGACGAGGCGCTCCTCGTCGGTGCTGTGCGCGATGAACACCTTGCCGGAGGCGGCGAACCAGATGGGGACCCGGGTGCCGACCGTGGTGTGGATCCGGGTGTCCCGGAGCCCGGCGAGACGTTCGAGGAAGACGGTCTCGAGGTCGTGCTGCACGGCCAGGTGGACGGTGGCCCGGGTGGAGGAATGCAGGTCCATGAGCGCCGGCCGGGCGATGTGGCGGAGATTGGCCGGTCCGGGCACGAGCTGGCCGAGTTCGTACATGCGCCAGCCGAGCTGATAGCCGGCCTCCACTCGTTCCAGCATGTTCAGATCCACCAGTTCCTGCGCCAGCCGGTGGACGGTCGCCTTCGCGATGCCGGAGCGCCGGCTCAGGTCGCTGAGACCCAGCGTGCTGCGGTCGCCGAAGGCGCCGAGCAGCAGGAGAGCCTTGCTCAGCACGGACGGCGACGGGTCGGGGACGGGCACAGCCTGCATTGTGAGGTGGGCCCGTATCCGTGTCTACGGCGCTTTGTGACATTCGTGAAACAGCGCGCAAGTGCACCCGGTCCGGTGACCGGTCCGGGCGCGTTGGCCGAACCCGGGCTCCGCCGGAAGATCAGGTCTCGATGACTGATGGGAGGCGACGTGATCCCGATCGCCGATGACCCGGAGACCTTGATCGACCTTCTGATCCGCCGGGCGGCCACCGAGCCCGCAGCGGTCGTCGCGACGTTCGCCGGTGACGTACGGCAGGACCTCACCGCGGGTGAGTGGCTCGCCTGCGCGGAAGCGGTAGCGCGCCTGCTCGCCTCGCCGTCGCTGGGCCTGTCCCCGGAAGACCCGGTGCTGACCTGTGTGCGGCCGGGTCCGGCGCTGGTGGTGGTCCTGGCCGCGGTGGCTCGTGCCGGACTCGTGGAGGTGCCGGTCACCGCCGACGGGACCACGCCGATGCGGGCGCGGGTCGCGGTGGTGGGAACCGGTGCGCTGTCCCGCAATCCGCGTCTGGCCACCATCGCCCCGATCGTGCGGACCGTGGACGACGGCGGCGGCCCCGGCGATCTTCAGGACCTGCCGCCCGGCCCGCTCGGGCCGCTGCCGGGCCCCGCCGACCCGGCACTGGTGCTGAGCACCTCGGGCTCCACCGGGCGTCCCAAGGGGGTGATGCTGCCGCATTTCGCCGGAGTGCGGCACGCACGCCGGGTCTCGGCCTCGCTGAGGTACGGACCAGGGGACGTGCTCTACAACGCGTTCCCGTGGAACCACGTCAACATCCGGCACACCGGCCTGGTCGCCGCCCTGGTCAGCGGCGCCCGGCTGCTGGCGGTGCCACGGTTCTCGGCGTCCCGTTTCTGGCAGGTGTGCCGTGCGGAGAACGTGACGGCGTTCAACTTCATGGGCGCGGTCGCGGCGATCCTGCTGCGCGCGCCGGCCGGAGACCGCGACCGCGACCACCGCATCACCCGGGCGTACGGCGGCCCCGCGCCGCGCTGGCTGGCCGCACAGTTCCGGGAGCGATTCGGCGTGCAGCTCGTGGAGGCGTACGCGTGCACCGAGCTCGGTGACATCGCCAGCAACGAAGTCGGCGACGTGACCGAGGGCACCGCGGGGCGCCCGGTGCCGGAGTACGACGTGCGGCTCGACGATCAGGGCCGCATCGCGGTGCGGCCCCGGCATCCGCACATCAGCACGCTCGGCTATACCGGCAGCTCACAGCCACCGCCGGAGTGGATCGTCACCGGTGACCTCGGCCGGTTCGACGACGGCGGCCGGCTGGTCTTCTGCGGGCGGCACACCGACGTGATCCGCCGCCGGGGCGAGAACATCTCGGCCTGGCAGGTGGAGTCGATCGTCGAGGCCATGCCCGGCGTGCGGGAGGCGGCCGCCGTCGGGGTGCCGTCCGCATTGACCGAGGAGGACCTGCTCCTCGCCGTGTCCGGCGACGTCACCGAGGAGGCGGTGCACACCTGGTGCCGCGCCCGCCTGCCCCGGCACGCCTGGCCGCGCTACGTGAGCCTGGTCGCCGCGCTGCCCCGCACCGCCTCCACCAAGGTCAGCAAGCCGGCCCTGCGCGACCTCGTCGGCAAAGACCTCGAACATCTGAGACGGAAGGATCCCGCATGCGAGTCCTGGACCTGACCGACGACCTCGGCGCCGCAGCGATCCGCGCCCTGGTGGGGCTCGGCGCCGACGTCGTCCGGGTGCCGGCCGGTGCTCCTGGTCCTTCGGCGAGCGAATTGCACTGGTACGCCGGAACCCGCGTGATCACCGCCGGTCACGCTGAACTCGACGCGCTGGCCATGGACGCCGACGTCGTGATCGAGAGCGGTCCACGGCAGACCCTGCGAGGGCTGACCGAAGCGGGCACGTCGCGCTGGCCGGACCGCGTCCACGTGGTGGTGACGCCGTTCGGGCTCACCGGGCCGCGCCGGGACTGGCGGGGCGGCGACCTGGTGACGGCCTCCGCGGGCGGCATGACCTGGCTCGGCGGACGCCCGGACGGTCCGCCGAAGCCGCCGCCGCGCGAGTCCGCCCTGCAGGTCGCGGGAGCGCATGCGGCGATCGCGGCGTATCTCGGCCTGCTCGACCGGCGCCGCGGGCTGATCGACGTCTCCGTGCAGCAGGCCGTCGCCGCGACCCTGGAGACCGGCGCGGTCTCGTGGATCCACGCGGGCGCGTTCCCCCGGCGCAGCGGTGGCGTCTACGCCCATGTCGCGGCGCGCATCTTCCGGGCTGCCGACGGCTATGTCGCCGGCGGGTACTCGGGCCCCAGCCGCATGTGGACCGACCTGCTGGCCTGGATGGACGAGACGGGTGAGGCCGAGGACCTGACCGAGGAGAAGTACGCCGACGCCGTCTACCGCTGGACCGCCCGCCCGCACGTCGACGAGGTGGTCGCTCGCTTCACCGCCCGCCGCACGGCCGCTGAGCTGGGCGAGGAGGGCCGGCGGCGGGCGCTGCCCTGGGCCGAGGTCAGCCGCGCCGATCAGCTCGTCGGCAACCCGCAGCTGGAGAGCCGGGGCTTCTTCATCACGGTCGGCGGTCTCACCGACGTCGGCTATCCGGTCCGGCTACCGCCTCTGGCTGCGAAAGAGGTGAGGAAGCCGATCCGCAAGAGCCTCGCCGGGCTGCGCGTGCTGGACCTGACGTGGGTGCTCGCCGGTCCGTACGCGACCAGGCAGCTCGCCGATTTCGGCGCCGACGTCATCAAGGTGGAGTCGCGGCACCGGCAGGACCCGACCCGGTTCCAGCCGTCGATGCGGATGCGGCCGGGCGCCACGTTCGACGACGGCGGCTATTTCCTGAACTTCAACCGCGGCAAGCGCAGCATCGCGGTGAACATGCGCCTCCCCGAAGGCCAGGCGCTCGTCCGCCGGCTGGCCCGCGAATGCGACGTGATCATCGACAACTACAGCCCGGGCACGATGGCGAAGTGGGGTCTCGACCACGCGTCGCTGAGCGCGGCGAACCCCGATCTGATCGCGGTGTCGATGTCGGGCGTCGGGCAGACCGGCCCGTGGCGCAACGCGGTCACCTTCGCCGACACCCTCGCGGCGATGTCCGGGCTCACTCACGAGACGGCCGATCCCGGCGGCGACCCGCAGGGTCTCACGTTCGGCCTCGGCGACATGGTCGCGGCGAACGCGGCGGTCCTGGCCGTCCTCGCCATGCTCGCCGAAGGGCGCGGCGGGTTCGTCGACCTGTCCCAGCTCGAGACGATGGCCGCGGCGATGGGCCCGGCCGTCCTGGAGCATCAGCTCGGCCCGGAACGCACCGGCGCCACCCCGAGCCGTCCGCACCGGGTGGCCCGCCGTTCGCCGCACGGGGTCTATCCCGCCCGGGGCGAGGACCGCTGGGTGGCGATCGCGGTCGATGACGACGCGCAGTGGCGTTCCCTGGCCCGCCTCACCGGGATCGGCACTCCCGGTCTGTCGCTGACCGAGCGGAAGGCCGCGGAGGACCACATCGACGACGCTCTTGCCGCCTGGACCAGCACCCGAGACGCGGAAGCGACCGCTGTGGCACTCCAGAACGCGGGTGTGCCGGCCGCCGTCGTGGCGACCGGTGAGGACCTCGTCGAACGCGACCCCCAGCTCGCCGCCCGCGGGTTCTACCCGGTCCTGCGGCACCCGATCGCCGGGGAGGTGCGGCACGAGGGCGGTGTCATCGCCGGTGCCGGCTCCCGTCCCGCGCCGCTGCTCGGCGAGCACACGACCCAGATTCTCGAAGAACTTCTCGGCGACGCGTCCGCCGCCGAGCCGGCCGTTCTGGAGTGATCAGCATGCTGGAAGTGTCCGTATCCGACGCCGTCGCCACCATCGTCATCGACCGGCCACCCGCGAACGCGGTGAACCCGGCGCTGATCGAGGAGTTCCTCAAGATCCTGCCGGGCATCGCCGGCGATCCCGCGGTGCGGTGCATCGTCATCACCGGGACCGGCCGGTTCTTCGTGGCCGGCGCCGACATCGCGGTGATGCGTGACCTGTCCCGGGACAACCATGTCCGGATGCGGCGCTGGGTTGAGGTGCAGCGCCTGCTGGAGGTGGCCCCCAAACCGGTGATCGCGGCGATCAACGGGCACGCGCTGGGCGGCGGCGCGGAGCTCGCCCTGGCCTGCGACCTGCGGATCGCTGCCGCCGGCGCCACGGTCGGGTTCCCGGAGATGCGGCTCGGGCTGTTCCCCGGCGCCGGCGGCAGCCAGCGTCTGCCGCGCCTGCTCGGCGTGCACCGGGCGAGGCTTCTGATGATCGAGGGAGACCGGATGAGCGCCGCGCAGGCGCTGGCGATCGGCCTGGTCGACGAGGTCGTCCGGGACGAGGACTTCGCCGGCGCCGTGACGGACCGGGCGCGGGACTGGGCGACCCGGCCGACCACGGCGATAGGGCTTCTCAAACGCTCGATGGCCGAGGGCGCGTCACTCGACATCGACGGCGCGCTGGGCGCCGAGTGGGCGGCTGTCCAGCAGTTGATCACCACGGAGGATGCTGCCGAGGGCTTGCAGGCCTTCCTCGACTCCAGACTCCCGAGGTTCACGGGTCGCTGAGCCGCGGAACCGGTCCGGTGAGCGGACCGCTCCGTTGATACAGGTAACAAACGTGGCGAACCATCGGCTGATGGAGCTCATGAGCACGTCAGCGTGCCTGTTCGAACCCGATCCGGCCCTGCAGCGCGGCACGCAGGACAGCAACAGCGTGCTCGGCAAGGTGCGGCTGATCCTCGAGGTCTTCGGGCTCGACGACGAGACGCTCAGCCTCTCCGAGATGGCCCGGCGGACCGGGCTGGCCAAGGCGTCGGTACATCGGCTGAGTCAGGAGCTGGTCCAGTGGGGGCTGCTGGAACGGCGCAGCGGCGAGTACCGCCTGGGGATGCGGCTGTTCGAGATCGGGCAGCGTGTGCCGCGTCAGCGGATCCTGCGGGATCTCGCCCGGCCGCTCATGGTCGATCTGGTGCAGACGACGAGCGGGACCGTCCACCTCGCCGTGGTGGACGGTCTCGAGGTGCTCTACCTGGAGAAGGTCAGTGGTGGGAACACCCACGTCAGCCGGCCGTCGAGGGTCGCCGGGCGGATGCCGCTGTACTGCACGGCCACCGGTAAGGCGCTGCTCGCGTTCGGGCGGCGGGCCCTGTTCGACGAGGTGCTGTCCGCGCCGCTGATCCGGGTGACCCCGCGCACCACCGTCGCGCCGGGTCTTCTGGCGAGGGAACTGGACCGGGCCCGGGAGGTGGGCTACGCGACCGAGTTCGAGCAGGCCCGGCTCGGGTTCATGAGCGTGGCGATCCCGCTGGCCGGTGCGACCGGCGCGACGGTGGCGGCGCTGTCGGTGACCGTGCCCATGTCGCGGTCGAAGGTCGACCTGCTGGCCGGTCAGCTGAGCGTGGTCGGCCGGCGCATGACGAAGCTGCTCAGCGCCCGGGAGCTGTGACGAACGCGGTCACCAGGGCGGCCACCTCGGACGCCTTCTCCTCCATCAGCGGGATGCGGCCCCCGGCGATGACCGCCACCTCGACGCGGGCAGCAGCGGTCAGGTGCGCCCGGACCACCTCGACATTGGGCAGGGCGAACGGGTCGTCGGACGCGCCGATGATCAGCGTGAGGGCCTCGACCTTGCCGATCCGGTCCTCCATGACGTAGCGGGCGCAGGCCCGGTGCCCCTCCGCCGGGTCGACACCCGGGGCCAGCGCATCGTGGATGAAGCGGTCGAGCAGGTCGGGCCGCCCGGCCGGGAAGTAGGGCCGGCGCTGTGACCACAGCTCGGTGAGGTGGGAGCCGTCCTCGGCGGTCTCGGCGACGTCGACGGAGGGCCCGTCGGCGTGTGACTGCCGGTACTCCGGACCGGTCCACGGTGGCGAGGAGAGAATCAGCTCCCGCACCCGGGACGGGGCCGCGGCGGCCATCTCGATCGCGACGGCGGCGCCGGTGTGGTGGCCCATCAGCGTCGCGCGTTCGATGCCGAGGGCGTCGAGCAGGGCGTACGCGCCGGCCGCCATGGCCTCGATGGTCTGCGGCGCGGGAAGACTCGCGCTGAGGCCGAAACCGTACATGTCCATCGCGATCACCCGGTGACCGCCGGCCAGCATCGGCTGGACCTCACGGAACTCGTCGTGTGAACGCGGAGTCTGGTGCAGGAGCAGGATGGCGGGCCCTTCGCCCGTCTCGGCGTAGTGCATCTGGCCGTACGGTGTCGTCGCGTAACCGCGGGTCGGCATGGGTGTACCTCCGTTTGACGGTGCCGGTCGAAGCGTTGTCATCCGGGGCGAATCCGTGCAACGGGCGCGGTTCGCTCACCGGATCGGCGTGCGGACGGCCACTGGTCCGGTGACCGGAACGAGCGGCTGGGCCGCCTCCCGGTCGGCCGTGCACCATCGGGCTCTCAGCAGGGGAGTCCTATGAATTCACCAACAGCGGCCGCGGCCCAGCGGCTGTTCCACGCTCAGCGCACCGGTGTCCCGTGTGCTCCCGTCCGCGATCTGATCGGCGCGGCGGACGTCGGGCTGGCCTACCGGGTGCAGCGGGCCGGCGTGGATCAGCGGATCGGGGACGGCGAGCACGTCGTCGGCCGCAAGATCGGCCTCACCGCGCCCGTGGTGCAGCGCCAGCTCGGTGTCGACCAGCCGGACTTCGGGGTGCTGTTGCGCGGGATGAACGTCTCGGACCTCGACGAGATCCCGATGGGCGCGCTGCTGCAGCCCAAGGTGGAGGCCGAGGTCGCGTTCCGGCTCGGTGCGGACCTCGACGGTCCGGACCTCGGCCCCGAGGCGATCCGCGCCGCCGTCCTGCATGCGGAGGCGGCCATCGAGATCGTGGACAGCCGCATCGCCGACTGGGACATCAGCATCGCCGACACCATCGCCGACAACGCGTCGAGCGGGTTGTTCGTGCTGTCCGGCCGGCCGGTGCCGCTCAGCGACGTCGAGCCCGCCGACGTGGTCATGCGGATGACCGTCGACGGCGTGGTGGCCTCCGGCGGCACCGGCCGGGACTGTCTCGGCGATCCGCTCGCCGCGCTGGCCTGGCTCGCCCGCACGGCCCGGGACCTGGGGGATCCCCTGCGAGCCGGCGAGGTGGTGCTCTCCGGCGCCCTCGGCCGGATGGTGACCGTCGGGCCCGGCGCCCGGGTGCACGCGGAGATCTCCTCGCTCGGTCCGGTAAGCGCGATCTTCGCGGGAAAGAAGGAGGACTCATGAAGGTCGCCGTGATCGGGTCGGGCAACATCGGCACCGACCTGATGATCAAAATCCTGCGGCGTTCCGCGACGCTGGAGATGGCCGCGATGGTCGGTATCGACCCCGAGTCCGACGGCCTGGCCCGGGCGTGGCGGCTCGGCGTTTCGACCACGGCCGACGGAGTCGACGGGCTGATCGCGATGGACGGCTTCGCCGACATCGGGCTGGTCTTCGACGCCACGTCCGCGCGGGCCCACATCGCCAACGACGCCAAACTGGCGGAGCACGGCAAAACGATGATCGATCTGACGCCGGCCGCGATCGGGCCGTACGTCGTGCCGGCCGTCAACCTGGACCAGCAGCTCGCGGCCGGGGAAGTCGGCAACATCAACATGGTCACCTGTGGCGGGCAGGCCACGATCCCGATCGTCGCCGCGATCTCCCGCGTGGCGCCAGTGCCGTACGCCGAGATCGTCGCCTCCATCGCCTCGAAGTCCGCCGGGCCGGGCACCCGTGCCAACATCGACGAGTTCACCGAGACCACCGCGCACGCGATCGAGCAGGTCGGTGGCGCGCAGCGGGGCAAGGCGCTGATCATCCTGAACCCCGCGGACCCGCCGTTGATCATGCGGGACACGGTGCTGTGCCTCGTCGACGCGGCGTCCCCGTCCGTGCTGGAGGAGATCCGGGTCTCGGTCGAGCGGATGGTCGCGGTCGTCGCCGGCTACGTCCCCGGGTACCGGCTCAAGCAACAGGTCCAGATCAATCCGATCCCGGCTGACCAGCCGGTGCACACCCTCGCCGGTTCCGCGAAAGCCACCCATCAGGTGACCGTCTTCCTCGAAGTGGAGGGGGCCGCACATTATCTTCCGGCGTACGCGGGAAATCTGGACATCATGACCTCGGCCGCCGTCGCCGCCGCCGAGCGCATCGCCGCCGTCCGTGCGAGCCGGGAGGCTTCGGCATGAGCCGCCTGTTCATCCAGGACGTGACCCTTCGCGACGGCATGCACGCCGTCCGCCATCGCATGGATCTCGACGCGATCGCGAAGATCGTCGGGGCGCTCGACGCGGCCGGGGTCGACGGTATCGAGGTCTCGCACGGCGACGGCCTCGCCGGCGGAAGCCTGAACTACGGGCCGGGCTCGCACACCGACTGGCAGTGGCTCGAAGTGGCAGCCGCCAACATCCGCCGGGCGCGGCTCACCACCTTGCTGCTCCCCGGCATCGGCACGATCGCTGAGCTGAAGCAGGCCTACCGGCTCGGTGTCCGCTCGGTGCGGGTGGCCACCCACTGCACCGAGGCCGACGTGTCGGCCCAGCACATCGCCACGGCCAGGGAACTGGGCATGGACGTCTCCGGCTTCCTCATGATGAGCCACATGGCCGAACCCGCGGTGCTGGCCGCGCAAGCGAAGCTCATGGAGTCGTACGGGGCCCACTGCGTCTACGTCACCGACTCCGGCGGACGGCTCCTGATGGACGGCATCCGGGACCGTGTCCGGGCTTACCGCGACGTCCTCGATCCGGCCACCGGGATCGGCATCCATGCCCACGAGAACCTCTCGCTGTCGGTCGCGAACTCCATGATCGCGGTGGAAGAGGGCGTCGTGCGGGTCGACGCGTCCCTCGCCGGACAGGGCGCCGGCGCCGGCAACTGCCCCATCGAGCCGTTCGTCGCCGTCGCGAACCTGCGCGGATGGGAGCACGGCTGCGACCTGTTCGCCTTGCAGGACGCGGCCGAGGAGTTGGTGCGCCCGTTGCAGGACCGTCCGGTGCGGGTCGACAGGGAGACGCTGACCCTCGGCTACGCCGGCGTCTACAGCTCCTTCCTCCGTCATGCCGAGGTGGCCGCCGAGCGGTACGGCATCGACGTGCGCACCATCCTCGTCGAAGTGGGCAGGCGTGGCCTGGTGGGCGGTCAGGAGGACCTGATCGTCGACATCGCCCTGGATTTGGCAGCCGCTTCGCATACACCGCGCGAACCGTGACCGAACGACCTGGGTGTTCACCAGGCGTGTGACGGGCCGTTCCGGGCGAGAACCGGGACGGCCCCGCCGGTCAGCCCGCCTTGACCACCCGGCGGCGGACCTGAGGGCCGCACTGCACGAAGGTGGACAACCGGCCCTCGACGAGCTGGCTCAGCACCCGGATGAAGGCGGCCCGGTCCCGGGCCGGCACCGTGGACAGCACCTCGTCCTGGATCCGCTGCACGATCGTGGTGGCCTGCGCGGCGACCTCCTCACCGGCCGGGGTGACCCCGACGATCCGCGCCCGCCGGTCGGTGCGGGACAGGCGGCGCTCGGCGAGACCGAGGCGCTCCAGCTCGTCCACCGTCACGACCATGGTCGTCTTGTCGATGCCGCACATGTCACCCAGCTGGCTCTGGGTGAACTCACCGGTCATGCCCTTGTAGAGCACGCAGTAGGCGCGAGTGCTGATGCCGAGCTCGGAGAGGCCGGCGGCGTTCTCCAGCGCGAGGGCGTGGTTGACCCAGGAGAGCAGGAACATGACGTCGGGTGCGCCGTCCGGCATCAGGCCGTCACGGGCGGGCGCCTCATTGTGGCTGGTCGTCATCCGGGAAGCATAGCAACGGTGCTGGACGAGATTATCTCGTCCGCAACCAGTTTTAGTTATCTTCGGAATAGTTAGCTTCGGAACGTTCTGGTACGGTCACATCTGGCGCGGGTGCGACGTGCCGCGCCGCGCTAGATCGGCCGTCCATTACCGACATGCCTGCTCACGGCATGGGCATCACCGACAATCGAGGAGCGCGTCATGCCCATCGAAGCCCGTACCACCAGCGTCGCCGGCAGATCCACAGTCCGCACCCGGCTGGTCGCGATCGGCATCGCCCTCGTGGCGGCAGTCGCGATCTGGGGCATCGCCACGGCGGCCGGCGCCCCGCTCGAGGTCGATCAGGGTCAGGGCGTCATGTCGATCAGCCTTATCTCGGTCGTCTTCGCCGTGGTGTTCGTCGGGCTTCTCGCCTGGGGCCTGCTCGCCCTGCTCGAGCGGTCCGCGCGCGGCGTGACGATCTGGACGGTCATCGCGGGCATCGTCACGGCGCTGTCGTTCTTCCCGGTCATCGCCTCCGAGGCGACCACCGGCACGCGGGTGACGCTTGCCGCGATGCACCTGGCCGTGGCGGCCGTCATCATCCCGCTGTTCCGCCGAAGCTCCGGCGCCGCGTGACGGTGATGTGACGGGCGCGTTCGGAGTGGCTCCGAACGCGCCCGTTCCGTGTGTCCCGGCGGCGAGGGCGGCTCTCATCGGAATCCTGCGGCGCCCGCCACTCGCGGGGAGTGTCGTCGGCGGAGGACGGATCGAGGCGGTCGATCAGCTCCCTGCTCGCCGGGTTGCACCTGCCGTAGCGGCACGTGATCTCATCGAGGCACCTCGGCCCGAAAGGCTTCCGCTGTGACGTACTCCTTCGCCATGCCGCCCCGGCAGGTCAAGATCGGTGATGCCGCCGTCTTCGCGGGGACCACGCCGCGCGCCATTCGCCACTACCACCAGATCGGTCTGCTGCCGGAGCCGGAGCGGGGTGTGGACGGTCGCCGCCGCTACGGCTACGACGACATGATCCGCCTGCTGTGGATCCGCAGGATGGCGGAGGCCGGCATCAGCCTCGACGACGTGCGGGCTGCCTTCGGAGGAACTCGGGAGATCGGGGACGTGCTCGGCCGGCTGGAGGCGACCCTGGCCGCCCAGGAGGCCGATATCAGACGCCAGCGCGCGGCCGTCCAGCGTCTCCAGGCCGTGGGAAGCCCACTGGGACTGCTCTCCGAGCTGGTCACCGACCGGCTCGGCCACCTGCCCCCGGGCACGCTGCGCCCCGACGACCTGGACGCGTTGCTGGTCACCGAACGCGTCTTCGGCCCGCTGGGCGCCGCGATCCAGGCCAGCGTGTTCATCGTGCTGGCCACCCATCCCGAGCTGCGAGCCGAGCAGGACCGTCTGGACGCGGCCGAGGCGGCCCTGGACGACACCGCGGAACCCGACGACCCCCGCGTGGAGGAACTCGCCGTACAGCGATGTGCCCACCAGATGGCCCTGGACCGGGCCGTCGAGGCAGCCGGGCTCGACGTGGCCGAGGAGAAGCTCTTCGAGCTCCACGACGCCGACGTCGCGGAGGAGGAAGGCGTCCGGATGAGCGCCCGCGAAGCAGTCACCAAGATGCCCTACGACTTGTCGCCCGCCCGGAAACGCTGCATGGAACGCACGGCACAACTCCTCGCCGCGGACGGAGGCGGGTAGCCGCAGGCGGTGACCGAGTGCGTGCGTCCCGCTGTTAGCGTGCCTGTCGACGGCTCGGTCGATGATGGGTGGAGACTGATGGAGTTCCAGAACTGGCACCTCGCGGTGGTCGCCGTGTTCGCCGCCCTCATCGTCGCGGGGATCCGGCTGTCCCGGCAGAAGACCCTGATCGGTCTCGCCGCCGCTCTGCTCGCCGTCAGTGGCTTTCTGCTCTACACGCTGGTGCTCGAGGAGGACTACGCCAGCCAGGACCTGAACGGCCGGCTGGACGACGTGGCGTTGATCGGCGGCCCCTCGCTGCTCGCCGCCGGTCTGATCCTTCTCGCGGTCAGGCGCCGGCGAGAGGCCGGCGTTGCGGACCCGGATGTCAGTTCGGGGCGGTAGCCGGATCGGAGGCCGCGGCCGTGCGCGGCAGCGCGAGCATCGCGGGTGGGTAGGGTGGCTCCGTGCTGGTCAAATGGATCACGTGCCGGGTGACCGGCCGTGCGGCGTTCGACCTCGGCCAGCGAGCGTGGGCTCAGCTCCACAGCGTCGACGGCTTCCTGGGCCAGGGCGGCGGATGGAGCAGGGAGACGCCCGGCGTGGCGCAGATCTTCGGATTCTGGAGCGACCCGGCCGCCTATCAGGCCTTCATGGACGGCGCCCACGACCGGATCGCCGCCGCTCAGGCGGGCACCTTCGGCGACATCAGCGTCCGTGTCCTCGATCAGAGGCTCGGCATCGCCGCCGGTCTGCCCGCCGGTCTCGCCGGATCCTCGCTGCTGCGGCTGGCACATTGCCGGGTGCGCGGACATCGGCGTGACCACTTCGTACAAATGCAGGCCTTGGTCTGGAATCCTGGGATGGCAGCGTCCGGCGGCATGCGGGGCGGCGTTCTCGCCGAGGGCGCGGAGGCGGAATTCCTCGTCGTGTCGGGCTGGGAGACGGCCGCCGACCACCAGCGCTACCTCGATGAACGCTTCCACCGGTTGCGGGAGGCCGCAGACCCCGCCGCGGATCTCGAGGCCATCACCGGCGACCTGATCGACATCGAGCCGGGCTGGACCGTCTTCGGCAGATCCGCCCGGACTGATCGGTGACGTGTCCGATTCGTTCAAGACGGGGCCGCGAGAAGTTCGTACCGTCGGATCCGTGGCACCTACATTCAACGCGATCGGCCTCGCCGTGGCCGACATGGCAGCGTCCCTGTCCTTCTACCGCCGGCTCGGCCTGGAGTTCCCGGCCGGCGCCGAGAACGAGCCGCACGCCGAGGCGACAGCCGCCGGAGGCATCCGGCTCATGTTCGACACGCACTCCGCATTGCGGTCCTTCGATCCCGGCTACCGGCCGGGGCCGCCCTCCGGAGGCTGGGCGTTCCTCTGCTCCGACCCCGGCGAGGTCGACAGCACCTATGCCGACCTGTGCGCCGCCGGGTACCCGCCGGAGAAAGCGCCCTGGGATGCCCCGTGGGGTCAGCGCTACGCCCAGGTGCGAGATCCGGACGGCAACGTCGTGGACCTCTTCGCCTGGACCGCCTCAGCGGAGTAACGCCGCCTCAGCGGAGTAACGCCGCCTCAGCGGAGCAGCGCGGTGAGCGGCACGCCGGCCATCGCCCGCACCTCGCGGGCGAGATGGGCCTGGTCGGCGAAGCCGGCCTCGGCCGACACCGTCGCGAACGGCCGACCGGCCCGGCCCAGCATGACGGCCCGCTGCAGCCGCATGATCCGGTGCAGCGTCTTGGGCCCGTAACCGAAAGCGTTGTTGCTGCGCCGCTGCAACTGCCGGGCGCTGAGTCCGCACCGCTCGGCGACCACGCCGGCAGGCAACCCTCGCCGCGCGGCACCGGCCAGGGCGACCATCACCGGATCGGTGCCCTGCCAGCGCCGGCGCGCGGCAGCGGTCAGCGCGGCGACGGGATCGCCGGCCTCGGCGATGGCCCGCACCTCGGCCGCGGGCCACAGCGCGTCCAGCGGCACCCGCTGGTCGACCACCTCGCAGGCCGGCACGCCCAGCACACCGGGCCCGGTCCCGGCGCCGAACCGCAGCGCGGCATGCCGGCTACCGGCTGGGGCGAGCCCGATCTGGGCGGTCGTGTCCGGCCCGGCGACGAAGACCGTGCCGTCCTGCCAGATCAGGTCCAGGCAGCCGTCCGGCAGGATCCGCTTCGGACCCGCGCCGGGCGGGGTGACGCTCCTCCACGCCACGACGTGGGGGAGCGCGGACGCCCATTCCTGGTACACGACCTCACCCTTTACTTCGGGCGTCGCCCGCGTCGCCGGTCGGCGGGTGGGCGCCCGGCCCTGCGCGGCCGGGCCGGCTGGTCATCGGGTGCGTCGACCGCCCCGGGGCTGGAGAACACCACCGGAGCCACGGCGGGGCGCGCCGCCTCCGACTCCGGCGGCGGCCAGACCGGCCCCACGATCGCCGCCGCGGTGACGGCCACCGGCGGTGACAGCAGGTCCAGCAGCCGCTGGGCCTGGCCGGCGTCGAGCCCCCGGCCCGGGTCGATGCGCACCCCCGCCGCGTCGGCCAGATCCTCGATGTCGTGGCTGCTCACCGCCACGGGGCCGAGGTCACTGAGTCGTCGAGCGAAGTCCTGCACACTGATCATGCGTTGCATTCCTCTAGAGCTGGGTTCCCGGACGAGGCCGGCGGTACGGCCGGTTCGGCTCAGGGCTTTCCGTCCAAGGGTAGGCAGAGCCAAACTTCCCGCGCTGCGGAGCCACCAATCATGACTCGGCGGCCGCCTGCGGGGGCGCTCCGTCCGTACCGAAATCGGTCGTGGCCTTTGGGGAATGCGCTCGGCCGGCCTTGACGCATCGTCGGCGGCGACTTCGAGTTCACGGTGCAGCGAGCCGGAGCGGGAACGAAAGATCTTCGTTCCCGCTCCGGGACTCGGGACCGGCTGGTAGCGGCCTCAGGCCGGGCGCTCGGCGCCGGAACGGACGAAGACCGGCATCGTGTCCAGGGTTGTGGTGATCGCGGCGGTGGTGCCGCCCCGGTACTTCTTGCCGGTGAAGTAGTCGGTCCAGGTGCTGCCGGGCGGGAACCACACCGTGGTCGACGCGGTCGTGCCCGGCGTGGTCACCGGCGCCACCAGCAGGTCCGGTCCGTAGAGGTACTGGCTGCCGGCGAAGGCGTACGCCTCCTGCTCCTGCGGGTACGCGAGGTACATGGCCCGGGTGATCGGGGTGCCGGTGCGGGTCGCCTCGGCCGCCGCCGCGTACGTGTAGGGCTGCAGTTTCTTGCGCAGGTTCAGGAATTTCTTCGCCGACGCCTGCGCGGCTTCGCCGTACTGCCAGGGCAGCCGGTCGCTGTGGTTGGAGTGCAGCCGGTCGATCGGCTGGAAGGTGCCGGCCTGCACCCACCGGGCGTACAGGTCGTCGGGCAGTTTCGTGCTGCCCGGCTCGCTGCCCGGCTCCTGCAGCCCGCCGGTGTGCCCGCCGATGTCATGGCTGACGGCGGCCAGGCCGGTGGCCGCCGACTCGGCGGGGGTGTAGCCGACGGTGAACCGCAGCGTCTCCCAGTTGGAGATGGTGTCGCCGGTGAAGTGCAGCGTCGTGCGCTTGTCCGCCCACGGACCGGTCGGCACCGGGCCGGGGTTGCCGTAGCCGCCCGCCTGCAGCGACCCGTACGCCCGGGAGAACGCGAAACCGGTGCGGTCGGCGTACTCCTTGTTGATCAGCGTGTCGCCGGTGATGTCGGTCCGCGATGAGCGGGATCCGTCGCAGCACCAGTCCAGCCACCAGAAGTCGACGTCGGCGTTCATCTGGTCGTGCAGCCAGAAGTACGCCTTCAGCTGGTCGGCGTCGCCGAAGTCGAAGACGTAGCAGTCGGGTCCGCTGTTGCAGCCGGTGCGCTGCAGCCTGCCCTTGGCGATCTCCTGTGCCCGCGGGAACGCCGGGTCGGAGCCGAGGATGCTCGGGTGGATGTTGAGGCCGGTGCGGATGCCCTGCTTGCGGAGAGAAGAAGCGAACGCGTTCCAGTCCGGGAACCGCGTCTCGTCGATTGACCAGCCGTTCCACCTGTCCGGCGCTTTGAAGTCGGTGTCGACCACGAGCACGTCCAGTGGCACACCCTCGGCGCGGAACCGGTTCACGATGTCGGTGAACTCGGCGGCGGTCCGGTCGTAGTACTCGGAGTACCAGACGCCGTACGCCCACTTCGGCAGCAGTTTCGTGGGACCGGTCAGGGTGGACAGCTCCCGCAGCGCGCGCCGGTAGTCCTGTCCGTAGGCGAAGACATAGCCGTCCTGATGATCGGCCGATGTGTGGGAAGCAGAGTCGTCGAGGAGCGACCAGCCGTCCTGGAAGAGCAGGCCGGCGTACGTCCGGGCGCCACCGTTGACCCCGTCCAGCCCACGCCGGTAGCCCCCGAGCGGCGCGTGCGGCGCGAGCAGTGGCGCGGTACGGGCGGTGACCGCCACGGTGTCCACGTTGACATGGCAGCTGGACTCCGTCGGGCAGCCGAGCGCCACGGTGTTCGTCCCCGCTCGCAAGTTCACGGTCACCTGCTGAGTACGCCAGAAGTCCCACCCGCTCGTCGGCGCGAGCGTGGCCGTGACCGCGGGTCCGTCGTTCGCGGTCACCGACACCGTGCGGCTCTGCACCGGCTGGCTGCCGGCCTGCCCGTTGGCGTAGCGCAGCTGCACCCGGTAGTCGCCGGCGGCCGGCACCCCGGTCACGGTCAGCGCCACCCCGGCGTCGGTGCGCTCCAGGCCGGCCAGGAAGCCGTCGCCCGCGTATCCGTTGTGGTCGTCGGCGGATTTCGCCCCACCGGTGAGCGCGCCCGCTTCGGCCTCACAGAGCGTGCCGAACGCGCACGGCTGCGGGCTCGGCGGCACCGGCGCGGGGTACGCCTCGCCCGTCCCCAGCAGCGCAAGGCTGTCGATGTTCACATTGCCGGAATCAGATGGGGTACGGACCAGCGCGATCTGATGGCGACCGGCCGTCAGATCCACGGGAACCGAGGCGAGCGACCAGGTGTCCCAGTTCGCTGTCGGCGGCAGGGTGAGCGTGCCTGCCGCCGCGCCGTCGACCGTGACGGTGAGGGTGCGGCTGACGTTCTGGCCGTCGCCACCGGTGCTGTTGGCGTAGCGGACGCTCAACTGCCGGGTGCCCGCGGTGGCCGGGGTGGCGGCGAAGGTGAGCGCGGATCCGGTGCCTTCGAACCCCGCCGCGAAGCCCGTCCCGGTGAAGTCCCGGTGGTCGGTGGCGACGCTCATCCCGGCCAGTGCCAGGTCTTCGGCTTCGCACAGCACGCCGGCCGCGCACTCGGGCGTTCCCAGGCCCGCCCATGGCGCGGCGGTGACCGGCTGGCGCCCGGCGGTCAGCCGTACCAGGAGATTGTCGTGATCGAACGGCCCGGAACCGACCCGGTAGCGCACGGTGGCGGCGCCCGTGTCGATGGTGAGCCAGCCGTGCGAGATCCGCTTGGTGAAGCGGGTGGGCCGGAAGTCGTCGCGGCCGATCACGTTGTGGGTGTCCTGGTCGGCGAAGTGGCCGCCGGGGGAGTACTCGGTCCTGATCAGCGTGGGTGACAGGACCTGGAATCGGGCGTCACCGGAGATGACCGTCTGTGATCGCCGGTCGGTGGTGTGGGCGCCTGCGGGTGAGGCCGGGGTCAGCGCGAGGCTGCCCGTCACCAGGGCGAGGGAGGCCACGGCGGCGACCCTCCGTCGAACGTGATCGCGCACTATCGCTCCCCATCGGTCGCGAACGAAACCTATCGATCACCAACCTGTCATTCGCCGGAAACGATTGTCAATGGATCAAACAAACCCCCGGTTCCGGAACCGCGAGGGGTGAGGGGTCACCGATCTCTACGGCGATAACCGGCGACTCCGGCGACACCCAGCACCGCTGCGGCAGCGAGCATGGCCGCCGACGCGGTCAGGTCGGGTCCGGTCAGAGGCACCGGCGCGAGGTGGTCGAACGGGGAGATGTCCCGCACCCACGCGGGTGCGGCGACGCTCTCGGCGACGACGAGCAGCAGGAATCCGCCGATCGCCGGCAGGCTGCCGACGAGTCCGGTCCAGCGTGGGGCCCAGCCGGCCGCGAAGACCGCCGCGCCTAGGCTGAGCAGCGCGATCGGCAGGACGTTCCCGGTGCCGCGCAGCGCCGCGTCCACCGGGAGGTCGCCGTCCATCGTGGTGACGCCGATCCAGGTGGCCAGTCCGGCGCCGATGAGCAGGACCACGGCGGCCACACCGGTGGCGACGGCCTCGGCGCCGATCAGGCGTGCCCGGGTGACCGGCCGGCTCGCGAGCAGGGTCAGCCGGCCGTCGGTCTCGGCGGCGACGAACGCGCTGATCCGTACGGCGGTGAATCCACCCACGGGCAGGGCGAGGATGGCGAACAGGGTGGCGGCGAATCCGGTGATGCTGCCCAGGCCCTCGAACCCGGCTTGTGAAGCTTCGCCGGCCAGGGCCGGGTTGTCGTGCAGAAAGCCGGTGACCGACACCGCCGTCAATCCGATCAGCAGGTAGTAGGCGCCGATGCCGATCATCCAGCCGGTCAGGGGTCGCAGCGCCCGGCGTACGGCGAAGGTCTCCACGCTCGCCAGCAGAAGCGTCCGCGCCCGGCGCCCGGACCTCGCCGGGACAAGACCGCCCTGAACGTCGCGGCGGCCTGCCGTGACCAGGGCCAGCGCCGCGACGAGGGTGGTGATCGCGGCGAGGAGCGCCAGGGGCAGAACACGATCGTGGACATAGGGGCCGCTGCGGGCGAGCAGCCCGAACGGCGAGAACCAGTGCAGCCAGGCAAGCGCGGTGACCCCGTCGCCGATCATGCGGGCCAGCAGGCCGAGGCCGAGCACCGTCACGGCGGCGCCGGTCGCCGGCGGCCGCGCCGAGAAGACCTGAGAGCTGAGCGCGGCCACCGCGGCGAAGAACATCCCGAGCAGACCGGTGCCGGCACCGTGCAGGACCGCACCGGCCGGCGCGGTGCCGGACAACAGCAGGACGGCCGTGATGGCGATCGCGGTGGCGGCCGCGACCACCATCACGGCGGCTAGATGCCGGATCATCACGGCGGACATCGTCGGACGCCCGGACAGCAGCACATCCCAGCGGCCGGCGTCCTCCTCGCCGCGGGTGATCCGGGTGACGGCCAGGATCGACCACACACCGATCAGCACCGCGATGACGGTGCCGACCCGCCACACCGTGAACCCGCCGGCGGTGTCCAGGCCGACCGGTGCGCCGAACAGCGTCCGGATCGCCGGGTTGCCGGCCAGGGCCCGCAGGCTGCCGGCGGCCGCCGGGTCCGCCATCACCTGCGCATAGGTGGCGGTGACCAGGGCGGTCATGCCGGCGCTGAGCCCGACGACGATCAGGCCGCCGCGCCGGATCTGGCGGACCGCCAACCCGGTGACGGCCCGGCCGGGTGCGGCAGCGGTGGTGAGGCCGGCGGTGGAGACGGCCGGCAGCGTGCCGGTGTTCATCGCGCCGCCACCTGCTCCCCGTAGTAGTCGAGGAAGATCTCCTCGAGGCTCGGCTCCCGCACCGCCAGGGCGGTGACGTCGGCGGCGGCGAGCGCCCGCAGCGCCGGGGCGGGCGCTCCGGCGAGCGTGAACCGCAGCCGCCCGTCGCCGGCCGGCTGCACCGCGGCGATGCCGGGGATCGCGGTCAGATCGGGTGCGACACCGGTGTAGGAGATCGTCACCTCGCTGCGGTGCAGACCGCGCAGCTCGCTGATCGTCGCCACCTCGGCGAGGCGGCCGGCGCGCAGGATGCCGACCCGGTCGCAGACGGCTTCGACCTCGGCGAGCTGGTGCGAACTGAGGAACACCGTCTGCCCTCGGTCGCGGGCCTGCCGTACCGCGGCGCGGAACTCGCGTTCCATCAGCGGATCGAGGCCACTGGTCGGCTCGTCCATCACCAGCAGCGGCGCCCTGGTCGCGAACGCCGCGACCAGCGCCACCTTCTGCCGGTTGCCCGTCGAGTAGGTACGAGCCGGCTTCGACGTATCGAGCGCGAAGCGTTCCACGAGCTCCGCCTGGTACGCCGCGTCGATGCCGGGGCCGATGGCCGCTTGCAGGTGCAGGATCTCGGCGCCGGTGAGCCGCGGCCACAACGCGACGTCCGCGGGAACATAGGCCAGCAGCCGGTGCGCGCGGACGGTGTCAGCCGCGTCAGCGCCGAACACCCGAGCCCGGCCGGCCGTCGGACGGGCCAGGCCGAGCAGCAGCCGGATGGTCGTGGACTTGCCGGCGCCGTTCGGGCCGAGGAACCCGAACACCTCGCCGGCGGCGACGTCCAGGGTGAGGTCATCGAGGGCGGTGAGACGCCCGTACCGTTTCGTGAGACCGGCGGCGCGCAGCGCGGATTCGCGGGACATGGGAAGCCTTCCGTGGTCGTGCGGACATGACCGCCGACCAGACTTCCCGGCACACCTAGGGCTCACCGTACGCCTGCCCGCACCCGGCGGGAAGTCCCCGCCGTCAGCGCCGCACGGTGTCGTCGTCCCAGAAGTCGGGGATACCGTCGGCGTCGGTGTCGCGTGCCTCCTCGGCGCAGATCCGCCGGTAGTGCCGGTTGCGGGCACGCAGCACCACCATCGCCAGCAACGCGGAGAGCAGTGACCCGGCGAGGATGCCGATGCGGGCGTGCTCGTCCTTCTCACTGCCGGAGCCGAAGGCGAGCTCGCCGATGAGCAGCGACACCGTGAACCCGATCCCCGCCAGCAGTGCCAGGCCGAAGACGTCCCACCAGCTCACCCCGTCGCCGAGGGTGGCCCGGGTGAACCGCTGCACCAGCCACGTCGACCCGAGCACCCCGGCGCACTTGCCCACCACCAGCCCGGCGACGATGCCGATCGTCACCGGGTCACGCAGGGTCTCGCCGAGCCCACCGGCGCCGGCGACCGACACCCCGGCGGCGAAGAACGCGAAGACCGGCACCGCGAAACCGGCCGACACCGGCCGCCAGCGGTGCTCGAAGTGCTCGGCCAGGCCGGGTCCCTCACCGGGGCTGCGGCGGATCACCGGCACCATGAAGCCGAGCAGTACCCCGGCGACCGTGGCGTGCACCCCGGAGGCGTGCACCAGCGTCCAGGTCGCCGCCGCGAGGGGCAGCAGCAGCCACCACGACCGGACCCGCCGCTGCACCAGCACCGCGAACAACCCCAGCGGCACCAGGGCCGCGGCCAGCGGCAGCAGCTGCAGCGAACTGGTGTAGAACACCGCGATGATCAGAATCGCCAGCAGGTCGTCGACCACGGCGAGGGTGAGCAGGAACGTCCGCAGCGCCACCGGCAGATGAGTGGAGATCACCGCGAGGACGGCGAGGGCGAACGCGATGTCGGTGGCGGTCGGCACCGCCCATCCGGACAACGCCCCTCCCGCCATGCCACCGTTGATCGCCACGTAGATCAACGCCGGTGCCGCCATGCCACCGACGGCGGCGGCGACCGGCAGCACCGCCCGCCGCGGGTCACGCAGGTCACCGGCGACGAACTCGCGCTTCAGCTCCAGGCCGGCGACGAAGAAGAAGATCGCCAGCAGCCCGTCCGCAGCCCACTGCGCCAGCGTCAGATCCAGGTGCAGGGCATGCGGGCCGATCTTGAACGCGACCAGATCCTGGTACGCCGGCGCCCACGGCGAGTTCGCCCACGCCAGCGCCAGCACCGCCGCGCCGAGCAACAGCGCCCCGCCGACCGTCTCCGCACGCAGGATGTCGCCTATACGGCTGACCTCGGGCCAGGTGCCCCGGCCGAACAGATGGTGGGCAGGACGAGATGGCTTGCCGGTCACGGGACTCCTTCAGCAGGGCACGATGATGACATCGCCGACCAGGCTTCCCGGCACACCTGCCACCAACTTACCTGGTCGGACCGGGGAACGCAGGATCTGGCCGACGCAGGCCAGCAGGCCGAGCGCTCCGCTCGTCGGCTTCGCGGTGCTTGCGGCCGGGCCTTCGCTAGCCGGGCGGCAACGTCTTCGAACCGCCGATCACGAGGGTCACGACGGCCTCGACGTCGCTGAGACCGGCTGTGTCGAGGTCTTCGCGCAGAGCGGTCTGGTCGGCTTCGGGTGGCCGGCCGATCGCCACCACCTGCAGGATGCCGCGTCGTACCTGGAGGTCGGTGAGCTGCCAGCCCTCCTCGGCGGCCCACCGCTGGGCGACCGGTTGAGCCTTGCCGAGGATCTGCTGTTCCCGCAGAACCTGCCAGCTGCCGTACCCGAGCGGCACGGCGACCAGCAGCAGCGCCAGCCCGACGGTGGCCACCGTCTTGCGGCCGAGCGTTCCGACCGGCAGGCCTGCCGCCCGGGCCGCTTCCTGCAGCCGGGCGGCGACCATGATCGCGGTGCCGGTGGCGATGATCGCGGCGACGTTGGTGCCGAACAGCAGCAGAGCCCCGACCGATTCGCTGTAGGCGCCGGACTCGGCGGTGAGGCCGACGACCGCCAGCGGCGGGACGAGGGAGATCGCGATCGCCACGCCGGGCAGGGTGTCGGAGACGTCCGAGCGGATCAGCGCGAAGCCGCCGACCAGACCGGTGGCCAGGGCCGCGAGCAGGTCGATGAGCCGAGGGCTGACCCGGGACGCGACCTGCGAGTTCGTCGCGGCGGTGACGTCCATGTGGATGATGGTGCCGAGCAGGTAGCCGACGGCCACCACGGCGGCGGCGCCGGCGAGCGTCAGACCGAGGTGGAAGACCAGTTGCCGCCGGTCGGCCAGGACGATCGCCAGGGCCGTGCCCAGGATCGGTGTCATCAGCGGCGCGACGATCATCGCGCCGATCACGGTTGCGGTGGAGTCGGCGACCACGCCGGCCGAGGCGATCACCGCGGCGAGCGTGAGCAGGACCCAGAAGTTCGTCAGGTTGCGCTGCCGGTCGCCGTGGGTGAGGAACAGCCGGGTGACGATCCGGTCCAGGTCGCCGGCGGGCACCCGCAGCCCGGGCCAGACCTTCATCAACAGCACTCCTTCTGAGCGATCAGGTGCGTCTTTCCGGATCCTGCGGGCTGGGGCCGGGAAACACCTCATCCGGGAGGGGTGACGGATCGGCTGCCAGGGATCGGTGATCCCTGGTTGGGTCACGCTCCATATGCGAACGTTCGGCGTCCGCGGGCAGGAACCGCCCGCATATGCGAAGTCGAATGGAGTAGCGCATGCGACTTCTCATCCTCGGTGCGATGCTCGCCTCGCTCGCCGGCACGGTCGTGGTCATCGCCGGACAGGCGCGCGGCGTACAACGCATCGTTCCCGTCGCGATGCAGCCGCCGCCCCGGGCCGAGGGCCTGATCGGCTCGCGGTTTCCCGGCCCGCCCCTGACGATGGTGGTTCTCGGCGATTCCTTCGCCTGCGGCTACGGGGCCGGCCGGCGGCGGGAGACCGTGGGTGTCCTGCTGGCAACCGCCCTCGCCCGGCACGCGGGCCGGCCGGTCCGGCTGCGTCAGCCGGCCTTCGTCGGCGCCATGTCCGCGGATCTGCCGCACCAGGTACGCGCCGCGCTCACCCACGAGCCGGATGTCGCGGTCATCTTCGTCGGTGGCAACGACGTCACCCGGTTCGCGTCGCTCGGAGCGGCGGCACGCCATCTCGGCGACGCTGTCCGGCGACTGCGGGCCACCGGCTGTCACGTCATCGTCGGTACCTGCCCGGACCTGCGCATCCTGCCGCCGCTACGACCGCCGCTGCGCTGGCTGGCATCCCTGCGCAGCCGGTGGCTGGCCGCCGCGCAGACAGCCGAGATCGAGGCCGCCGGCGGTTACCCGATCGCCCTGGGTGAACTGCTCAACCCCTTCTTCGAAGCCGATCCGGTACGTATGTTCGGCGCCGATCGCTTCCACCCTTCCCCGGCGGGCTACGCCCGGACGGCCGCTGTCTGTCTGCCACCGCTGCTGGCCGCGTTACGTGCGGAGGGCGTCATCCCGCAGCGCCGGCCGGCCGGCCGGGGGTGATCAGGTCGCGCAGGTCCGTGCCGTCGCGGGCGGTGAAGACGAGGATGCGCTGCCGGCGGTCGTGGCTGAAGACGACCTCGCAGTCGAGGTCGACCCGGCCCGCCACCGGGTGCAGCAGCGACGTGGTCTCCTGCCGGCAGAGCCGAACCTCATGGTTGTCCCACAGGCCGCGGAACTCGGCGCTCTCGGCCAGCAGCGTCGCGATCATCTGCTCGGCTTCGGCGGGATCGGGTTCCAGGTCCGCCGCGGCCCGGACCGCGGCGGCGTAGGTGGCGCTCTGGGCGGCGTAGATGTCCGGGGGATAGATGCCGCGTTCCTGCGGCACCATGAACCACCGGAAGTAGCCGCTGCGTTCCAGACCCGTGTAGTGCGTCTGGTCACCGAACAGTTCGAGGGCCAAGGGGTTCTGCAACAGCGTGTGGGCCAGGTTCGACATGACCATCGCGGGATTGCCGTCGAGCGCGTGCAGCACCCGGCGCAGCCCCGGATCGACCCGGTCGAGGACGGCGGTCTGCTGGGGCGGGTTGTGGCCGATCAGGTGGAACAGGTGATCGCGCTCGTCGACGGTCAGATCCAGCGCCCGGGAGAGCGCCGACGCCACCTCGGGTGACGGACGCGGGCCGCGCCGCTGTTCGAGCCGGGTGTAGTAGTCGATCGAGATGTAGGCGCGTTCGGCGACCTCTTCGCGCCGCAACCCCCGGGTCCGGCGGGGCGTGCGGTGAGCGGGGGTGAGGGCCGCCCGGCGGTGTCGCAGAAAGTCTGCCAACTCTTCGCGATTCACCTCGTGATCTTAAGTCGCCGCTGCCAGGGACCCTCGATCCCTGGTACGGCTCTGTGCTGCGTGCCACCGTTCGGTGTCTTACGAGCGAGGAGAGATCGACTTGGTTCTCAAAGTGCACGTGCCGTCGGCCATGGTTCACGGTGATGTGGAGCAGGGCTACGGACCGGTCGCCGATGCGTTCCGGCGCAACTTCGAGCAGGGCCGGGAGGTCGGCGCCGCCTGCGCGGTCTACCGCGACGGCCGCAAGGTGGTCGACCTGTGGGGTGGCTACCGCAACGGGGTGACCCGCGAGCCGTGGAGGAGCGACACGATGGTGCCGGTCTTCTCCACGAGCAAGGGTGTGTCGTCGATGGCGGTCGCGGTGCTGCACGCACGCGGCCTGCTGGATTACGACGAGCGGGTGGCCGCCTACTGGCCCGAGTTCGCAGCCTCCGGCAAAGGCGATGTCACGGTACGCCAGCTGCTCTCCCACCAGGCCGGCCTGCCGGTCATCGACCGCCCGCTCGATCTGGCCGACCTGTCGGGTTCCGTGACGCTGGCCGCCGCGCTGGCGGAACAGCGCCCGGCCTGGACGCCCGGGGAACGGCACGGCTATCACGGCCAGACGCTGGGCTGGTACGAGAGCGAACTCGTCAGCCGGGTCGACCCGCACGGCCGCCACCTGGGCCGGTTCTTCGCCGAGGAGGTGGCCGCGCCACTGGACCTCGACTTCCACATCGGCCTGCCGGAGCACGCCGACCGCGGCCGCATCGCCCGGATCCACGGCTTCCGGACCTGGGAGATGATGCTGCACATCACGGCGATGCCGCCCGCATTCGCGTGGGCGTTCGCGAACCCGCGGAGCCTGACCGCCCGCGCGTTCCAGAACCCGCGGGTGCTCGGCGTCCCCGAGAACATCAACCGGCCCGACGTGCAGGCCGCGGAGATCCCGGCGGTCAACGGCATCGGGCAGGTGCGATCGATCGCGCGGCTCTACGGCGACGCCGCGGCCGGTGGCGCCGGGCTCGGGCTCACCACCTCGACGCTGGACGCGCTGAAGAACCCGGCCCGGACGCCGTCGCGGGGACTCGCTGACGAGGTGCTGCGCCTGCCCACGCAGTACTCGCTGGGGTATGTGAAGCCGTTCCCGGCGTTCCGGTTCGGATCCGCCTCCGGTACGGCGTTCGGCACGATGGGTCTGGGCGGCTCGTTCGGCTTCGCCGACCCGGACACCGGGATCGGTTTCGCCTACGCCATGAATCGGCTCGGCTTCCACCTGTGGGACGACCCGCGGGAGGTGGCGCTGCGGGAGGCGTTGTTCGGCCGGGTGCTCGGCGAGATGCCGCAGCGACCCGACACCGTTCAGCGCTCCCGGCGCCGGTAGTGGTCGGCCACCAGCCCGGCGCCGCACGCCAGTGTGATCAGCCCGAAGGCGAGGCTGACGACCGTCGCCCCGATCGACGAGGTGACGGCGTTGATCGCCAGACTGATGATCAGCAGGAGCCAGAGCGCTGGGCGCAGGTGGTCGCGATTCGTCATGACTCCACGCTAGGAATCCGGGCACGCCGTGACGATCCCGCCACCGCGACGATCAGTGGTACAGCCTGCTGTACTGCCCGGCGGCCGCACAGCGCCTAGTCTTCCGCACGGAGCACGAAGCACGGCACGAAGCGGGAGGTGGCATGCGGCGGCGGGTGCGTGACGCGGTTGACGCGCTGGAACATCTCGTCGGCGGCCTCGGCACCTCGATCCTGGCCATGGCGGGATTGTTCTGGCTGCTCACCGTCGTGGTTCTGAGCCTGGTCGGGGTGGGACTACCGCTGATCGGCGGCTCGCTGCGGATCGTGCGCTCGATCGCCGACCGCGAGCGCGGACGCCTGGCCCGCTGGGGTCCCGGCATCGTCGGCCCGGCGCCGATACCGGAGCGGACACTCGACGCCCTGCGTGATCCGGCTGTCCGCCGCGAGCTGGCCTGGCTGCCGGTGCACGCCACGTTCGGTTTCGTGGTGGGATTGTTCGGGCTGCTGCTGCCGCTCTCGGCCGTGCAGTCCCTGACGTTCCCGTTCTGGTACCACCTGGTGCCGCCGGGCGAGGCCGCCCCGAACATCCCGTTCTGGAACGTCGACAGCCGAGCCGAATCGATCGGCGTGGCACTGGTCGGGGTGGGCTGGCTGGCCGTGCTGCTCATCGCCGGTGGGGGACTGGCCCGGGCGCAGGCATGGCCGGGCCGCCGCCTGCTGGGCCCGCTTCCCGGCGCCGATCTGAGCCTGCGCGTCGTCGAGCTGACGGCGACCCGAGCCGCGGCCCTCGACGCTCACGCCGCCGAGCTGCGCCGCATCGAGCGCTCGCTGCACGACGGCACCCAGAACCGGCTGGTCGCGGTCACCGTCCTGCTCGGTGCGGCGCGCCGGGCGCTGGCCCGCGACCCGGCGACCGGCGCGGAACTGCTCGATCGCGCCCAGCAGGCCGCCGAGCAGGCGCTCGGCGAACTGCGGACGGTGGTCCGCGGCATCCTCCCGCCGGTGCTCGACGACCGGGGTCTGGCCGGCGCCCTCGACGGTCTCGTGGCCGGCTGCGCTCTGCCCTGCCGGCTCACCGTCGACCTGCCGGCCCGCTGCGCGGTGTCGGTCGAGGCCACCGCTTACTTCGTGGTCGCCGAGGCGCTGACCAACGCGGTGAAGCACAGCGGCGCCACCGGGGTGACCGTCGCGGTGCGCATCGCCGGCGACGAACTGGTGATCGATGTCGGCGACGACGGCCGGGGCGGCGCCGACGAGAGCTCCGGCTCCGGGCTGGCCGGCATCCGCCGCCGGGTCGAGGCGCACGACGGGCGGTTCGCCCTGACCAGCCCACCGGGTGGGCCGACGACGATGAAGGTGGAGCTGCCGTGCGGATCGTGATCGCCGAGGACGACGCCCTGCTGCGGGAAGGCCTCGCACTGCTGTTGCGGGCCGAGGGCCTCGACGTGGTGGCCACCGCCGGCACACCCGCGGAGTTCCTCGCGGCGGTGGGTGAACAGGAGCCGGACGTCGCGATAGTCGACGTGCGCATGCCGCCCACCCACACCGACGAGGGCATCGTGGCCGCCCGTGAGGCCCGCGGCCTGCGTCCCGGCCTCGCGGTGCTCGTCCTGTCCGCGTACGTGGAACAGACCTTCGCCACCGAGCTGCTGGCCGGCGGCGCCGAGCGGCTCGGCTACCTGCTCAAGGAACGGGTCGGCCGGGTCGAGGAGTTCCTCGCCGCGTTGCACCGGGTGGCCGGCGGCGGCACGGCGATCGACCCCGAGGTGGTCGGCCAGCTGCTGGCCCGCAGCCGGCCCGACGCCGCACTGGGCCGGCTCACCCCGCGCGAACGCGAAGTGCTCTCCCTGATGGCCGAGGGGCTCGGCAACTCCGCCATCGCGGAACGCCTGTTCGTGACCGACGGCGCGGTGCACAAGAACATCCGCCACATCTTCGCCAAGCTGGGCCTCGCCCCCACCGACCAGGTCGACCGCCGGGTCACCGCGGTGCTGCACTACCTCGACGGCACCGCGCGGCGGTAGCGCCTGCTGTACCCCTGATCGGGCGGCCAGCGGGATGGGAGCCGGCCGCCGATCTCCATAGCGTTCTCCGTGTGCACCGACGTCCACGAAACACGGAGGCGAGAACATGACGGTCCGGGTCGAGAAACTCACCCGCACGTACGGCGCGGGCTCTGCGGCGGTGACCGCTCTGGCCGGCGTCGACGCCACCTTCGGCCGGGGCACCTTCGTGGCGGTGATGGGCCCGTCGGGTTCCGGCAAGAGCACGCTGTTGCAGTGTGCCGCGGGTCTCGACCGGCCCACCGGCGGCCAGGTCTGGATCGGCGACACCGAGATCTCCCGGATGAGCGAGGCCGGACGCACCGAGCTACGTCGTGATCGGATCGGTTTCATCTTCCAGGCGTTCAACCTGATCGGCGCGCTCACCGTCGAGGAGAACATCCTGCTCCCGCTGCGACTCGCGGGCACGACCCCCGACCGGGCCTGGCTCGCCTCCGTGATCGAGCGGATCGGCCTGACCGATCGGCTGCGTCACCGGCCCGCCGAGCTGTCCGGCGGTCAGCAGCAGCGCGTCGCGATCGCCCGGGCCCTGGCGACCCGGCCCGACGTGATCTTCTGCGACGAACCCACCGGCGCGCTCGACAGCAACACCGCGGCCGAGGTCCTCGCGCTGCTGCGGGCGGTCGTCGACGAGCACCGCCAGACGGTCGTCATGGTCACCCACGATCCGGTCGCCGCCTCGTACGCCGACCGCGTCCTGGTCCTCGCGGACGGCCGGATCGTGTCCGACACCCCGCAGCCGGGCGCGGCCCGCATCGCCGAGCAGCTCACCGCACTCGACTTCCGGGGAGCCCTCCGATGATCAGCCTTGCCTTCCGGATGCTCCGGCACCGCCCGGGATCCGCGTTCGCCACCTTCCTCGCCCTCACCGCCGGCGCGACGATCCTCGTCTCGATGGCCGTGCTGGTCGAGTCCGGGCTGCTGCACCGGCCGCAGCCACGGCACTACGCCGCCGCCGACCTGGTCGTCGCCCGTCCCGAGATCACCGTGACCGGCAAGGACTTGGACGGAACCACGCTGACCAGCCGGGTGGATCTGCCCGAGGGCGGCACGCTCGAAGCCGGTCTGGCGCAGCGCCTGCGGCAGGTGCCGGGCGTGTCGGCCGCCGTCGCCGACCGGAGCATCCCGCTGCTGACCGCGGCGGGTCCGGCCACCGGCCACGGCTGGGACAGTGCCGCGCTCGCGCCGTACCGCCTGATCGCCGGGCGGGCGCCGCAGCGGGACGACGAGGTCGTGCTCGACGCGCGCACCGCCGCCGGTTCGGCACCCGGCGCCCGTACCGAACTGGTGGCCGGCGGTGTCGCCGCCGGCTATCGGATCAGCGGCATCGTCGAGGCCGCGACGGCCCGGGTGTTCTTCACCGAGGGCCGGGCGACGACGCTGGCGCCGCGCCCGGGCCGTGCCGACGCCGTCGGTCTCACGCTGGAGCCCGGGGCCGACCGCGCCGCGATTGACCGGCTGGCTGCCGAAGCCGGCGCCGAGGTGTTCACCGGTGATGCCCGTGGCCGGCTCGAACACACCGGTGACACGGTGGCCGCCGGCCTGCTGGTGCAGATCGGCGCCTCGTTCGGCGGCTACGTCGTGATGCTCGTCGTCTTCGTGGTCGCCGGCACCGTCGGTCTCTCCGTGCGCCACCGCCGCCGCGACTTCGCTCTGCTGCGTGCCATCGCCGCCACGCCGGCCCAGGTGCGCCGGATGGTGACGGCCGAAGCCGCGCTGATCGCCGCCGCCGGTGCCGCGCTCGGCGTGCCGGCGGGCCTGTTCGCCGTCCGCTGGGTGCAGCGCGAACTGACCATGCGCGGCTTCCTGCCGGAGGGTTTCCCGATGGCGCCCGGTCTCCTGTCGGCAGCGGCCGTCGCCGTGACCACGATCCTGGTCGCGGTGCTGGCAGCGCTGGTCGCGGCGCGCCGGATCACCGGGATCCGCCCGGTCGAGGCCCTCGGGGAGGCCGCCGTCGAACCCGCCGGCCGCAACCGGGTCCGGCTGGTCAGCGGCCTGATCGTGGTCGCGGGCGCGGTCGGTTCCAGCACCGTCACGGTGGGCGCCGGCGGTCAGGTCGCCCTCGCCGGGGCGATCGGCATGCTTTATCTGTACGTGATGGCAGTCGCGTTGCTGGCTCCCTGGATCAATCGGGCGGCGACCCGCGTGCTGCAGCCGCTGCTGTCGCGGATCTGGGGCGCGGGCGGTCACCTGGCCGTCGCCAATCTGCGCGCCAACGCCCGGGGAACGGCCACCGTGCTGACCGGGCTCGTGCTCGCGGTCGGTTTCGGGGGCTCGGTCTGGTTCGTCCAGGACAACCTGGAGCGCAGCGCTGTCGTCCAGGCCCGGGACGGCCTGCTCGCCCCCTGGGCAGTCAGCTCACCGGCCGGTCTCGCGCCCGCGACGGCGGCGAAGGCCCGCGAGCTGCCCGGAGTGCGGTCGGTGACCGCCGTGCGGCGTACCTCCGTCGTCGTGAAGATCTTCGGTGGGGAATCGGAGACCGTGCCGGTGATGGCGGTGGACGACGTCTCCGCCTTCGACCTGGGTGTCACCGAAGGCAGCATGGCGGACCTGCGGGGCCCGGCGATCGCGGTCTCCGGCATCCGGGCCGCGAGTCAGGGCTGGGACCTGGGGGAGCGGGTGCCGCTGTGGCTCGGCGACGGCACCCCGGTGACGCTGCGTGTGGCGGCGATCTACGACCGTGGACTCGGGTTCGGTGACATCGTGCTGCCGCACGACGTGGTGATCGGCCACACTGCCCGCGCCACCGACGACGAGGTGCTCGTGAGGCTCGCTCCCGGCGCCGCCCTCGACCCACGCCTGACCGCTCTCGGCCCCGGGGCGACGCTGATCGACACCGGTCAGCGTGCCGGCCGGCTCGCCGCCGACCTCGCCCTGTCCGCCTGGCTCAACCGGATGCTCATCGGCGTGATGGTCGGCTACGCCGTCCTGGCGGTGGCGAACACCATGGTGATGGCCGCGCTGGCTCGCCGCCGCGAACTGGGGCTGCTGCGCATCGTCGGGGTGACGCCACGGCAGGTCCGCCGGATGGTGCACGCCGAACAGGCCGGTCTGCTCGGCGTCGCCGTGGTGATCGGCGGGTCCGTCGCCGCCCTCACTCTCGTCGCGGTGGTTCGTGCTCTGACCGGCGACCTCGTTCCGTACGTACCCCCGCTGGGTTTGATCATCGTGGCCGGTGGCGCCGCGCTGCTGGCGCTGACCACGACGATCCTCCCGATCGGCTACCTGCTGCGCACGCCGCCGCTGGAACACCTCGGTGTCAAGGAGTAGGTCCGGCTTGACCTTGTGCCCGCTGCAAGGCTCACCCTGACATCATGTTGTCGATCAAAGACTTCAGCGAGATGACGCACCTCTCCGCGCAGACGCTGCGGTACTACCACGCCGAAGGTCTGCTCGTCCCCGCCCGGGTCGACGAGCAGACCGGCTACCGCTCGTACACCTTCGACCAGGTCGAGCAGGCCATGCTGATCACCGTGCTCCGGCAGGCCGGCCTGGGTGTCCCGCAGGTCCGGCGGGCGCTCGCCGAACCGGACGCCGCGCCCGCTCTGCTGAGCGAGCACGCCGCGCACGTCCAGCGGCAGCGCGACGAGCAGGACGAGGCGATCCGGACCGCGCGGGACCTGCTGCGGACCCGGCCGCAGCCGTGCGTGCGGCACGTCCCGGCGATGACCGTGGTGTCGAGACCGGCGCCGGTCACCCCGTTCGGTGAGGACCGGCAGGAGTGGGAGCTGACCGAGGCGGCGCTGACCGCCGCGACCGACGAGCTGATCGAGGCCGTGACGTCGTGCGGCGCGACGCCGGCCGGTACGCCCTGGCGGATCCTCGCTCCCGGGTCCGCGCTCGCCGGGGACGGCACCCGCTGGCTGGTGCGGACCGCGGTCCACGGCGCCGCGGTCCTGCCCGCCGGCATGGAGGTGCGGGAATCCGCCGCCGGCGAGGAACTGTCGATCACCATGCCGGGTCGCAGCTCGATGGCGAAGTACGGAACGGCGATCAGCCGGTTGCTCGCCCACCCGATCGACGGGGCCTTCCCGGACATCGGGCGGCTGCGTCACCTGGTCCACGAGGACGGCGTCGAGTACAGCGCGCCGCTTCGCCGCGTCACCTGACAGCGGCCCGTGGTACCGCGGTACCACGGGCGAAGGGCACCGTGGTCGGATGGCTGCGAGCCGCGGCGTCCGTAGCGTCGTTCCCGTGATCGAAGTGCGAGAACTGACCAAGAAGTACGGCGCCGTGGCCGCGGTCGAGGACGTGTCGTTCCGGCTGGAACCGGGTGTCGTCAACGGGTTCATCGGCCCCAACGGCGCGGGCAAGTCCACGACGATGCGCCTGATGGTCGGCCTGGACCGGCCGACGTCCGGGCGGTGCCTGATCGACGGCCGGCGGTATCAGGACCTGGACGCGCCGTTGCGGGCCGTCGGTGCGCTGCTCGACGTGGAGGCGATTCATCCGGGCCGCAGCGGGCGCAACCACCTGCGCACCCTGGCCCGTACGCACGGCATCGCCGACCGGCGCGCCGACGAGCTGCTCGAGATGGTCGGGCTGGCCGACGTGGGCGGGCGGCGCGTCGGCGGATACTCGCTGGGCATGCGTCAGCGGCTCGGCCTCGCCGCGGCGCTGCTGGGTGATCCGGCGGCGCTGCTGCTCGACGAGCCGGCGAACGGCATGGACCCCGACGGCATCATCTGGATCCGATCCCTGCTGCGGTCACTGGCCCGGGAGGGGCGCGCGATCCTGGTCTCCAGCCATCTCATGGGTGAGCTGGCGCAGACCGCCGATCGGCTCATCGTGCTCGGCCGGGGACGGATCATCGCGGACGCCCCCGTCGCCGAGCTGATCTCCCGCAACGCGACCCGGACGGTGCAGACCCGCACGGACCGGCCGGAGGACCTGGAGAGGCTGCTGCGCGAGCACGGCGCCGCGGTCGCCCGGCAGCCGGACGGCGGCCTCGAAGTCACCGGGATGGACGCCGCCGGCGTCGCCGTACTGGCGCACCGCGCCGGCATCCTGCTGCTGGAGAACGTCACCGTGCCCGCCTCACTGGAGGACGCGTACCTCGCCCTGACCCAGAACCATGCCCGCCACCTCGTGGAAAGGCTCCCGCGATGAGGGCGGCGCACCTGTTCGCGGCCGAGTGGCTGAAGGTGCGCACGCTGCGCTCCTTCCGGGCCTGCGCTGTCGCGGCGGTGATCCTCGCCATCGGGGGCGCCGTGCTCGCGGGGTCCGCCTACACCGACCCGGCGTTCGCCGAGGGCCTGACCGCGCGGGACGCCGCCGCCGATGTCTTCGGCTGGCCTTCGGCCGTCCTCCGGATTCCCCTGCTCGTCCTGGCGGTGCTCGTGCTCGGTTCGGAGTACGCCGGAGGCGCGATCCGGGTGACGTTCGTGGCAGCGCCGCGCCGGATCGAGGTGCTGGCCGCCAAGGCGCTGGTGGTGACGGTGGCGGTGGCCCTGCTGGCAACGCTGTCACTGTCGCTGGGTTACGCGGCTGCCTTACCTCTGCTGCGCCGGGCAGGCCTGACCGACGTGCCGTTGGGCACAGTGCTGAGCCTGCTGGGCGGCGAGGTCGGATACTGCGTTCTCGTGGGACTGTTCGCGTACGCCGTGACGCTGCTGGTGCGCAACACCGCGGCCGGCGTCGCTCTCACGCTGGGTGTCCTCCTGCTGCTGGGATTGGTGCTGGCCGTGCTCGACATCTGGGTGCGGTTCGACCTGACCGGCCTCGCGTTCTCCGCCGCCGCGTCGCAGGTGACGACCGATCCGTTCTCCCGTGCCCTGCCCGTCGTCGTCGGATGGCTGGCGGTTCCGGCCGTGTTCGGCACGCTGGCCGTGGTTCGCCGGGACGCGTGAGAGATGGAGAACGGGACGGGAACCGTGCGGGCCTTCTGGGCACGTCATCCCCGGCTGGGTACCGGCGTCATCGTCACGTTCTGCTTCATCACGGGTCTCGGCAGCGATGTGCTGTTGTGGGGTTCCGACCGGTTCGACTGGTGGCGTCTGACCGTCGACGCGGTCGTGGCGCTGTCGCTGATCTGGCGGCGCTCCTGGCCGTGGTGCGTGCTGGCGGTGACGGTCGCCGGTGACGTCGTGACCGAGGGTGTGCTGGTCGCGGCGTTCGCGGTGGCGATGTACTCGCTGGCGGCGCACCGTTCGCTGAACGAGGCGACCGCCGGCACCCTCGGATCCCTCGCCGTGCTGGGAGCCGAGACGGTGTACCGGTCGGGCCGGGACGGTCTAGGCACCTTCCTGTTCTTCTACGGCGTCACGGTGATCGGCGCGGTGCTGATCGGCTCGACCGTCGCCACCCGCCGCCGGTACGTGCGGGCGCTGCTCGACCGGGCCGCCCGGCTCGCCCGGGAGAAGGAACAGGAGGGCCTGCTGGCGGCGGCCCGGGAACGCGCCCGGATCGCCCACGACCTGCACGACATCGTCGCCCACAACCTGACCATCATGGTCCGGCTCGCCGACGGTGCGACCGCCGTCGCCGACACCGACCCGCAGCGTTCCCGCAAGGCCGTGGAACGCGCCGCCGACCTGGGCCGGGAGGCGATGAAGGACATGCGCCGGCTGCTCGGGGTCCTGCACGACGGCAGCCCCGACGTCCCCGGCGACCTGGAGACCCTGATCGAGACGTTCCGGATCGCCGGCCTGCCGGTCAGGCTGCGCCGCCGCGGACCGGATCCCGCGTCACCGGGCCTGCAGCGGGTGGTGTTCCGCATCGTCCAGGAGGCCCTGACCAACGCTCTGCGGTACGCCGAACACCCGACCGAGGTCCTCGTCGACCTCGACTACGGCGGCGACCCGATCCGGATCGCGATCGTCGACGACGGCCGTGGCAGCGGACCGGCGCCGTCGGTCGGCAGCGAACAAGGCTTGATCGCGCTGCGCGAACGAGCGGCTCTCTACGGCGGCACCGTGGAGGCCGGGCCTCAGCCGGTCGGCTGGGCCGTCCGCGTCAGCATTCCCCACCCCACCGAGGACATCGATGACTGACATCACCCTGCTGCTCGTGGACGACCAGGAGCTTCTCCGCGAAGGCATGGCCATGGTCCTCGGCACCACACCCGGCCTGCGCATCATCGGCGAGGCGGGCGACGGCCGCGCCGGCGCGCTGCTCGCCCGGGACCTGCGCCCCGACGTCGTCCTGATGGACGTCCGCATGCCGGTCATGGACGGCATCGAGGCGACCCGCGACATCGTCGCCAACTGCCCGGGCAGCCGGGTGCTCATCCTCACCACGTTCGACCTCGACGAATACGCCTTCAACGGCCTGCGAGCGGGAGCCAGCGGCTTCCTGCTCAAGGACGCCCCGTCGGCCGACCTCGTCAAGGCCGTCCGGACGGTCGCCGGCGGGGAAGCGGTCGTCTCGCCCCGGATCACCCGCACCCTGCTCGACCACTACCAGAGCAGCCGGGTTCCCGCCGTGACCGGCGCGAACCCGCTCGACGACCTGACCAGCCGGGAACGCGAAGTCCTCGTCGCGATCGGCCGCGGACTCTCCAACCAGGAGATCGCCGGCGAGCTGTTCCTGTCCGAGTCGACGGTCAAGACCCACGTGGGCCGGGTCCTGGCCAAACTCGGCGCCCGTGACCGCGTCCAAGCGGTGATCTGGGCACACCGGCACGGCCTGGTCTGAGCGCGGTCAGCGCTCCCGGTAACCGCACCCCGCCCTCATCTATTGATTAACATCGATTAAAGGAATGATTTTGATGAACGCTCCGGCGACATCGCGATTCAGCCCCGTCCTGATCTGGGGGATCACCGCCGTCACCGTCCTGATCACCGCGTTCGTGCTCTGGCTGGGCTGGCCGGCCGAGGCCGCCGAGCTACCCGCCGGCGCCGGCGAGGTGGAGGTCCACTTCATCGACGACGAGCTGACGACACCGGCACCCACCGGCGAGACGGACGGCTGGTTCGGTGGCCTCTCGACGCCGTGCGACTTCGACTCCTGGTACGTCGAGTCGGCCGGTACCGCCTTCTGCGCCACCCTCGGCGAAAGCCGGGGAACCGTCACCGTCAACCGCGCCGGCAACCGGATCGACCTGCCCGCCGAGGCGCAGAAGGCGATCACCGGGTGGGCCGCTGACGAAGGCGGCACGCAGCCGCCGGCCAGGGCGCTGCTCGTGCTCGGCGGCGAGCCGGTCGGCATCGTCGACCTCGCCGGCCCGGCCGTCGCGACTCCCGCCCGCTGACCTCCGCGGCTGCCAGGGATCGTCCATCCCTGGCAGCCGCATCCGCCCCATGCCACCGTTCGGCGGTACGGGGACGAGAGGATGCGACGTGTGTGAGCCGACCCGGCGAAGAACGACCCGCCTGATCGATGAGTGACACGTTCGGTCAACGGCTACGAGAACACCGGCACGCGGCCGGGCTGACGATGGAGCAGTTGTCCGAACGGTCGGGAGTCAGCGCCCGCGCGATCAGCGACATGGAACGCGAGCGCAGCGTCGCGCCGCAGCGGCGCACCGTCCAGGCACTGGCCGAGGCGCTGGAGTTACCCGAGACCGACCAACCGGCCTTCCTCGCCGCGGCCAGGGCCGGGCGGCCGAGGCCCACGGCGACCGTGCCGGCCGGCTGCTGTGCGCTGCCGCGCCCGGTGCCCGATTTCACCGGCCGTGACCGGGAGCTGGCGCGGCTGACCCAGGTCGCGACCTCGGCCGGACCGGCGCCGGCGGCCGCGCCGGTGGTGACGGTGTCCGGTGCCGCCGGGACCGGCAAGACGACGCTGGCCGTGCAGGCGGCCCACCTGCTGAGCACCGGGTTCCCCGGCGGCACCCTCTTCCTCGACCTGCGAGGAATGGACGCCCGCCCGGCAGGCGCCCCGGAGACACTCGCCCGTCTGCTCAGCGCGTTCGGCGTCCGTGACGAGGAGATCCCGGCCGACGGGACCGACCGGGCCGGGATGTACCGGGAACTGCTGCACCACCGGCGCGTGCTCGTGGTGCTGGACAACGTCGCGGACGAGTCACAGGTCCGGCCCCTGCTGCCCGGCCCCGGACCCTCCTTGACCGTGATCACCAGCCGCCGGCTGCTCGCCGGCCTGGAGGGCGTCCACCGGCTCAACCTCGCGCAACTGCCGGCCGGCGACGCCACGGCGCTGCTGCGGCGCATCATCGGCGACCGCGAGCCGGGCGCCGTCGACGAGGTGTCCGAGCTGTGCGGCCGGCTGCCACTGGCGCTGCGCATCGCCGGTAACCGGCTGATGAGCCGGCCGCACTGGACCGTGCGGCACCTGGCCGACCGGCTGTCCGACGAACGCCGGCGCCTCGACCAGCTCATCGCCGGGGACCTGCGGATCGCTGCCGCTTTCAGCCTCTCCTACACCCAGCTGTCGCCGCAGGCGCGCCGGCTGTTCCGCCGCTTGTCGCCGGCCCCCGTCGCGGACTTCGACGCGTCACTGGCGGCATCGCTCGATCCGGCGGACCCGGAGAGCATCGAGGACGCCCTCGACGAACTCGTCGAGTTGAGCCTCCTGCAAGCGCATGTGGACGGCCGGTACCGCTTCCACAACCTGATCCGCCTGTTCGCCCGCGAGCGGCTGATCGAGGAGGAACCGGCGGCCGGGCGGGACAGCGCCGCATAGGCAGAAGCACTTCTGCATGCGGTTCCGCGTGTTCCGCGGCGCCCGGGCCAGGTGAGATCGACTACGGACGCAGCAGAGCCGTCCGCGACACGAGAGGCGCACACCATGGGGATCTGGAACGACCGGCTCACCGAGCTGGGCATCACGCTGCCGCACGTCGCCACACCGGTCGGCGGCTACGCGCCGGCGATCCGTTCCGGCATGTACGTCTACACCTCGGGGCAGCTGCCCTTCGTCGGCGGGACACTGCCGATCACCGGCAAGGTCGGCGACAGCGTCGACGTCGCCCAGGCGGCCGACCTGGCCCGCACCGCCGCGCTGAACGCCCTGGCGGCGGTCGACGCGCTGGTCGGCATCGACGCGGTGGTCCGTGTCGTCCGGGTGACCGGCTTCGTCGCCTCGCTGCCCTCCTTCACCGGCCAGGCCCAGGTCCTCAACGGCGCCTCCACCTTCCTGCACGACGTCTTCGGCCCGGCCGGGATCCATGCCCGCTCCGCCGTGGGGCTGGCGGTGCTGCCACTGGACAGCCCGGTCGAGGTGGAACTGCAAGTAGAGATCAAGCCCTGACCTCAGCGAACGAATCGGAGCACCGCAATGAACAAGCCCGTACTGGAACCGGCCGCGCAGGCCTTCGTCGAGGCGACCGCCGACCCGCCCTACCTGTTCCAGATCCCGCCCGCCGAGGGCCGCAAGGCCGTCGACGCGGTGCAGAGCCCCGCCGTCGACGTGCCGGGCACGGACAGGGAGACGCTCACCATTCCCGGTGGTCCCACCGGATCGGTGCCGGTGACCGTCTTCCGGCCCACCGGCGTCGCCGGCCCGCTGCCGGTCGTCCTCTACATCCACGGCGCCGGGTGGGTGTTCGGTAACGACCACACCCACGACCGCCTCGCCCGGGAACTCGCCGTCCGCGTCGGCGCGGCCGTGGTGTTCCCCGACTACAGCCTCTCGCCCGAGGCCGCCTACCCGATCGCCATCCAGCAGAACTACGCCGTCGTCCAGTGGGTCGCCGCCCACGGCGCCGGCCACGGACTCGACCCGGCCCGCATCGCCGTCGCCGGGGACTCCGTCGGCGGCAACATGGCCATCGCGCTGACCCTGGCCGCCAAGCAGCGCGGTGACGTGACACTCGCCGGGCAGGTGCTGTTCTACCCGGTCACCGACGCGAACTTCGACACCGGCTCCTACCAGGAGTTCGCCGAGGGCTACTTCCTGCGCCGCGACGCCATGCAGTGGTTCTGGGACCAGTACACCACCGACCCCGCCCAGCGAGCCGAGATCACCGCGTCACCGCTGCGGGCCACCACCGAGCAGCTGACCGGGCTGCCGCCGGCCCTGGTCATCGTCGCCGAGGCCGACGTCCTGCGCGACGAGGGCGAGGCGTACGCCGCCAAGCTGCGCAGCGCCGGCGTGCCCGTCACCGCCGTGCGCTACCAGGGCGTCATCCACGACTTCGTGATGCTCAACGCGCTCCGCGAGACCCACGCGGCCGAAGGCGCCATCCGCCAAGCCGCCGACTTCCTGTCCACCGTCCTGTCGACCCGCTGAGCGGCGTCGGCCAACTGAAAGGCACTGCCATGAAACCCACCGTCGTTCTCGTCCACGGCGCGTTCGCCGAGTCCGCCAGCTGGAACGAGGTGACAGGCCGGCTGCTCGCCGCCGGCTACCCGGTGATCGCCGCACCCAATCCGCTGCGCAGCCTGTCCGGTGACGCCGCCGTCGTCTCCAGCGTCCTGGCCACCATCGACGGACCGGTCGTGCTCGTCGGCCACTCGTACGGCGGAGCTGTCATGTCCAACGCCGCCGTCGGCCACGACAACGTCAAGGCGCTCGTGTTCGTCGCCGCCTTCGCGCCCGAGGCCGGCGAGAACATCGGCGAGCTGTCCGGCAAGTTCCCCGGAGGCACGCTCGGCGAGACCCTCACCGAGGTCCCGCTCGCGGACGGCACCGTCGACCTGTACATCCGGCAGGACGAGTACCACCAGCAGTTCATCGCCGACGTGCCGGCCGAGCGGGCCGCACTCGACGCCGCCGCCCAGCGCCCGCTGAACACCACCGCGCTCAACGAGGGATCCGGCGAACCGGCCTGGAAGACCGTGCCGTCCTGGTTCGTCTACCCCGAGCTCGACCGCAACATCCCGCTCGAAGCCCACCGCTTCATGGCCGAGCGTGCCGGGGCCCGCGAGAGCGTGGAGCTTCCCGGCGCCTCGCACGCCATCCCCGCCTCCGAACCGGCCGCGGTCGCCGGACTCATCCTCCAGGCCGCCGCTGCCATCGGATGACCTCCCGGTACGGCGCCGTCAAGGGGGCGGCGCCGCACCGGACCATCTCTGAACATCTGATCGAAAAGAGCATCATGCGCGTCCGCATCTCCACAGTGGTGGCGCTCGCCGCCGCCGTCGTCCTCACCGGCACCGCGTCGGTCGTGGCCTCCACCTCCGCCGTCGCCGGGGCGCACACCCCGGCCAAACCGACCGTCGTGCTGGTGCACGGCGCCTTCGCCGACTCCACGAGCTGGTCCGGCGTCATCGAGCGGCTCCAGCAGCGCGGCTACCCGGTCGTGGCCGCCGCGAACCCGCTGCGCGGGCTCAGCTCCGACGCCGCCTACCTGCGGACCGTCATCGACTCGGTGCCGGGGCCCATCGTGCTCGCCGGCCATTCGTACGGGGGCGCGGTGATGACCAACGCCGCCGCCGGCGACCGGGACGTCAAGGCCCTCGTCTACATCGCGGCCTTCGCCCCGGACAAGGGCGAGAGCGCACTCGAGCTGTCCGGCAAGTTCCCGGGCAGCACGCTCGGCGACACCCTCGCCACGGCGCCGCTCGGTGACGGCACCGCCGACCTGACCATCCGGCAGGACCTGTTCCGGCAGCAGTTCGCCGCCGACGTGCCGAAGAAGCAGGCCGCGCTGATGGCCGTCACGCAGCGGCCGATTCGCGATGCGGCGCTCAGCGAGGGCTCCGGGGAACCGGCCTGGAAGACGATCCCGTCGTGGTTCCTCGTCGCCGGGGCGGACCGCAACATCCCGGTCGCGGCCCAGCGCTGGATGGCCGGCCGCGCCGGCTCGCGGGCGACGGTCGAGATCCGCAAGGCGTCGCACGCCGTCGGTGTGTCGAACCCGCGCCCCGTGGCGGACCTGATCATCCGCGCCGCGACGACGCGATGATCTGATCGTTCGAGATCGAGGCCGTGACCCGTGGAGACGGGTCACGGCCTTCTCTCTAGGAGCAGACGTCGTTGCGCCAGGCCCAGGCCGCGATCTCGACCCGGTTCCGGGCGGCGAGTTTGCGCTGCACGTTGGCCAGATGGGTCTTGACCGTCGACAGCGTCACGTAGAGCTGCCCGGCGATCTCGTCGTTGGTGTGCCCGTGCGCCACCAGCCGGACCACGGCGAGCTCACGTTCGGTGAGCGGCTCGGTGGGCGGCGCCTCCGGCGCCTCGGGTACGCCGTCCCGGCGGGGAGCCAGATGCGCTAGCAGGCGTACGGTCACCGCCGGCGAGATCAGCGTGGTCCCGGCAGCAGCCGCCCGTACCGCCTCCACCAGCAGATTCGGTGACGTGTCCTTGAGCAGGAAGCCGCAGGCACCGTTGCGCAGCGCCCGGTACACGTACTCGTCGAGGTCGAAGGTGGTGACGATGAGGACGTTGAGCGGGTCCCGGACGGCCGGACCGGCCAGCAGCCGGGTCGCCTCGAGCCCGTCGAGCTTCGGCATCCGGATGTCGAGCAGGCAGACGTCGGGACGAAGCCGGCGGGCCTGCTCCACGGCGGTCTCGCCATCGGCCGCCTCGGCCACCACCTCGATGTCCGGCTGGGTGCCGAGAATCATGCGGAACGCCGTACGGATCATGTCCTGGTCGTCAGCCAGCAGAAGCCGGATGGTCATCGCCGTCCCCGTCGCCGGTCGTCGGAGGCCGGTCCGGTGACCGGCAGGATCGCGCTGACCTGCCAGCCGGAAGCGACCGGCCCGGCCGAGAACTCGCCGCCCGCGGCGCGCACCCGCTCGCTCAGGCCGGTCAGCCCGAAGCCGCCGGCCGGCAGAGGCGACGACGCCGGTCTGCCGTCGTTGCGGACCGAGACCTCGGCCAGGCCCTTCCGGTCGGGATGGGCGCGGATCACGATGTCGATGCGAGTCGTGCCGGTGGTGTGCCGCAACACGTTCGTCAGCGCTTCCAGAACGGTGTGGTGCGCCGCGTCAAGGGTGGCGGCCGGCAACGGCCGGAGGGCCAGCGACTCGTCGAGCGAGACGTCCGGCGCGGGATATCCGGGCGGCAACGTCCCGGCGACAGCGGTCAGCATCTCCTCCAGCGTGCCCGGGACGGCCGCCGGTGTCTCGTCACGCAGGATGCCGACGAGCGTGCGCATCGAGGTGAGGGCCTGGACACCGGCCTTCTCGATGCCGGCCAGCAACGCGTCCAGGTCCGCGGGCGAGGGCGCGGCGCCCGAACCCGTGACGAACCTGATGGCCTGGGTCTGGGCGACGATCGCGGTCACGTGGTGGGCGACGTAGTCGTGCAGGTCGCGGGCATGGTCCAGGCGCTCGGACTGCCGGGCCAGCCGGTCGGCGTCCACCCTGCGGCGCTCCAGCAGGCGCAGGTACAGCCCGAGCAGGGCGACGAACAGAACCCAGGCGGCCAGGACGGCGGCCACCAGGCCACCGTCCTGCGACAGGGTCCGGACGTTGACCGGATGAAGAAAGACCCGAACCGGAAGAAGCCCGATCGCGAGGATGGTCAGGGCCGCGGGACCCGCCGCTCTGGTGATCGGATGCTGCATGACCAGGCGGATCACCGCCACCGACAAGGCGGCGAACTCCACGATGCCGAACGTGTGCTCCGGGCGCATCGCCGGCACCAGCACGCAGGCCGCCGAGACCGCGACGGACACCGCGGCGGCCACGGCGACCGCGGACGGGCGGGCCTCGGCGAGCAGCACCACGGCAACCGCTGACAGCCCGCCGGCCACAATGCCGATCTTTGCGGGCAGCGTGGGGCCGTCCAGCCCTTCGACGATCACGAGGCCGGCGACGACGACGGCGAACAAGCCGGCCATCACCCGCTGTGGTCCCCGGCGCCCCGGAAAGATGATCAACACAGGAGGCCACGGTACGACACCCGTACCCAGGCGGCCTCGTTCTTTCGGCCGAGCCCTCGCGGTGCCACTCGGTAACACGGCTGAGGCGTACCCCCGCTCCGCGCTCGCACGATCGAAGCCGCACCGAAGACGATGAGCGGAGAGAGATCGTGGCGACGACAGTGCAGGCCGAAGGCCTGCGGGTGAGAACGGGCCGGCACGTGGCCGTCGACGGCGTCGACCTGAACCTGGGAACCGGCGTCCACGGCCTGCTCGGCCCGAACGGCGCCGGCAAGACCACCCTGATCCGGGCACTGGCCACCGTGCTGCGCCCGCACGACGGTCGGCTCCGGTTGCTCGGGCATCCGATGGAGGGCCGACCGGACCTGCGCGCCGTACGGCGTTCCCTGGGCTACCTGCCGCAGGAGTTCGGCTACTACCCGCGGTTCACCGTGTCCGAATTCGTGGAGTACATGGCGTGGCTCAAGGAGGTGCCCGGCACCGGTCGCCGGCGCGCCGTGCGTGACGCGCTCGAACGGGTGGGCCTGGCCGACCGGGCCGGGTCCCGGATGAAGGCGCTCTCCGGTGGCATGCTGCGCCGGGCGGGCATCGCCCAGGCCATCGTCAACGAACCGGGACTTCTGCTGCTCGACGAGCCCACCGTGGGACTCGACCCGCAGCAGCGACTCGACTTCCGGGCGCTGCTCAGGGACATCGGCGAACGCTCCTGCGTCGTCGTCTCCACCCATCTGGTCGAAGACGTGGCCGCGGCGTGCGCGAGCGTCGTGCTCGTCGACACCGGCCGCGTCGTGTTCCACGGCACGCCCGACGAGGTCGCGGCAGCCGGGAGTGCCACCGACGCCGGGGACAGCCCGATCGAACGCGGATACTCTGCCCTGCTCGGACGGCACCGGCCGGCGGCGGTGGCACGGTGAGCCGCGTCTTCGGGATCGAACTGTGTCGTTCCGGCGCGCTGCCGGCCGGGATCGCGACAGCGGTGATCGGTGTGGCGGGCCTCTACGTGCTCGCGCTCACCGGGCAGACCAGCCTGTGGGACCAGCAATGGAACCTGCTCGCCGTCTTCCAGCGCATCATGCTGGTCGTCCTCTGGCCGCTGGCCCTGGCAGCCGGCGCCTGGCAGGCCGGTCGCGACCGGCGCTGCCGGATGCAGGAGCTGCTCGGCACCACACCGGCGCCGGTCCGGCGCCGGCTGCGGCCGGCCGCCGCCGCCACGGCTCTCTGCCTGGCCGCCGGCTACCTGCTCGTGCTGGCCGCCGGGGCGCCGAAGGTCGCGACCGCCGCCGGCTATCCGGGCAGCGGCTGGCCGGCGGTGACCGGCGTCGGCGCCCTGGCCCTGGTCGCAGCCGGCGTCGTCGGTCTCGGGCTGGGCCGGCTCCTGCCGTACGCCTACACCCCGGCCGTGCTGGGCGCCGGCGGCCTCGCCGGGCTGCTCGCCGCGATCGAGGCGACGAAACTCGGCGACACCACGAAGCCGGGGGTGGCCCTGCTGCTTCCCTTCTTCACCAGCACCATCTCCGAGTTCCAGGCGATCGGCGGCGCTGTCAGCGCCGGTCAGGCCTGGTGGTTCGGCGGGGTGACCGCCGGAGGGCTGGTGCTGTTCCTCGCGAGGAATCGGCTCGTACGGCTGCTCGCCGTCGTCCCGCCGGCACTCGGACTCGCGCTGGCCGCTCCGATGCTGACCGCCACCGCTTTCCCCGTCGACCCGGCCGCGACCGCCGAGGTGTGCACCACCGGCAGCGAGCCACAGGTCTGCGTCACCGCGGCGCACAGCCGGAACCTGCCGGCACTCGTCGTCCCGGCCCGGGATGCGCTGCGCCTGCTCGCCGGCCTGCCGGACGCGCCGGACTCGGTGCACGAGGCGGTCCCCGGCCCCGACCGGACTCAGCCGGCTTCCGAAGCGTGGCTGGACAGCGACAACCTCGACCAGGCCGGAAACACCGCGGAACTGACCGCCCGCATCCTGGCCGGCGCCGGCACGCCGCTCTGCGTCCGCGACGAGAGCAGCGACTACCTCGAGGTGTTGCGGGCCCGAGCCGTGACGGCAGCCTGGCTCTACGGCAGCCACCCGGCGCCCGGCGTCACCGTCTCCGCCGCCGAGCAGGCCCTGCGCGACACGATGTGGAAGGCACTCGTCGCCCTGCCCGCCGACGAACAGGCACGCCGTGTCGCTGCGGTCCGCGCCGCCGGCCTGACCTGCGGCGACCAGGCTGCCGCCCTCGGTATCGGAGCCGGACGGTGAGGACCGCCGCGCTGTTCCTGCGCTCCCGTGAGGTGCCGGCCGGAGTCCTGTGGGCGCTGCCGGCCATGACCGTCGTCGCCTGGCTCGGCACCGGCCCGGCCGGGTCGCGGCACGCCGTCACGGCCGCGGCCCTCGCGCTGGCGCTGGGCATCGCCGTCCTCGGCCACGGACTCGGTGGACCGGACAGCATGCTGGACGCCACCGCGGCGATCCGCTGGGCGCCCCGCCGCGCACTGCACCTGGCCGCGATCTGCGGTGTCGCTGCCGCCGTGGTGACGGTCGTGTCGACAGCCCCGGCCGGTGTCGTCGTGCGGGACGCGGCCGGATTCGCGGGACTCGCCGCCGTGTCCACGACGCTGTTCGGCCGGCGCCTGGCCTGGACTCTGCCGACCGTGACGGGCTGTGTGTCCGCCGGCATCCCGGCCGTACCGGAGCCGTTCGCGCTGCATCTGCTCACCTGGGCGGGTCAGCCGGTGGACAGCCGTGCGGCGGCCGTGATCGCCGCGATCCTCGCGACCGGCGGCGCCGCCGGGTACGTGACACGCGGCCCGCGCCGGATCAGCCCTTGAGCTGATGGGCGTCTACTCCGGTGACCGCCTCGGATCGGGACCACAGCTGTCGTGCGAGGTCCGGGTCGGTGGCCGGACCGGAGAGTTTCTCGAAGGTGGGCCGGGCGGGACCGAAGGGCCGGCCTGGGCCGATGTGGCGGCCGGTGGGAGCGGCGGTTTCGGTGGCGGCGTAGAGGATCGGTGCCACGGCTTCGTCGATGGGCCGGCGCAGGAAGAGCCCCAGGACCGTGCCGACGACGCGGTCCAGCGGTGGTGCGTCGCGGTCGAGCCGGGTCTTGGCCATGCCGGGATGGGCGAGCAGGCTGCGTACGGTGGATCCGGCGGCGCGCAGCCGGCGGTCGAGTTCCAGGGCGAACAGCACGTTGGCGAGTTTGGATCGGGCGTAGGCGCGGCCGGGGGTGTAGCCGCGTTCGGCGGCGAGGTCGTCGGGGTCGAGACGGCCGACGCGGTAGAGGCCGGAGCCGACGGTGACCACGACGGGGTCACGTCCCGTGCTGAGCCGGTCCAGCAGCAGGGCGGTCAGGACGAAGTGGCCGAGATGGTTGGTCGCCAGCTGGCTTTCGACGCCTTGCGGGCTGAGCCGTCGCGGCACATTGCCGATGCCGCCGTTGTTGATCAGCGCGTCGACGGTGACGGCGTCGGCGCGCAGGTCCTCGGCGAACGCGTGGACGGTGCCGAGGTCGAGCAGGTCGAGGTGACGGATCTGGAGGTCGGCTGCGGGGTGATCGGTGATCAGCTGGTCACGGACGTGCCCGGCCTTCGCGGTGTCGCGGACCGCCATGATCACTCGGCCGCCTCGGGCGGCGAGGTGGCGGGTGATCGCCGTGCCGAGGCCGCTGCCGGCGCCGGTGACGACGAAGGTGCGGCCGGTCTGGTCGGCGAGGGTCCAGTCTGCGGCGTGATCCACGGGAGCTCCCAAGGTTAAACGGATAACTAATCCGATTCGAGGATAGCTCAAACGGATGACCAATCCACTTACGGGTGGCACGCCGCCGTCGTCAGTTTCGGTCAGGCGGGAAGGTGGTATGTGTCGGTGCATGCGCCACCGGACTCTCGATCACCGTGCGGCTCCGCTGCTGGAAGCCGTCGCCGACTACCACCGGCAGGACCGCTACGGGTTCACTCCGCCCGGGCACCGGCAGGGCGCCGGCGCCGACCCGCGAGCTCGTCAGGTCCTCGGGGATCAGACCTATCGGGCGGACATGCTCGCCTCCGGCGGCCTCGACGACCGGAAGTCCTCGCACGGCTACCTGGCCCGGGCGGAGAAGCTGATGGCCGACGCGGTCGGCTCGCGACAGGCCTTCTTCTCGACCGCCGGCAGCTCACTATCGGTCAAGGCCGCGATGCTCGCCGTCGCCGGGGACCGGGGGGAACTGCTCATCGGGCGGGACGCCCACAAGTCCGTGGTCGCCGGCCTCGTGTTCACCGGGGTGGAGCCGCGCTGGGTCGAGGTCCGCTACGACGCCGACCTGCGCCTGGCGCATCCGCCGTCACCGCAGCAACTCGAGCAGGCCTGGCAACGGCATCCGGACGCGGCCGGCGCGCTGATCGTCAGCCCCACCCCGTACGGCACCTGCGCCGACATCGCCGCGCTCGCCGCCATCTGCCACCGCCGGGGCAAACCGTTGATCGTCGACGAGGCCTGGGGTGCGCACCTGCCGTTCCACGAGGACCTGCCGACCTGGGCCATGGACGCCGGAGCGGACATCTGCGTGGTCAGCGTGCACAAGATGGGCACCGGCTTCGAACAAGGCTCCGTGCTGCACTCCCAGGGTGACCTCATCGACGCGGCGCACCTGGCTGCCTGTGCCGACCTGCTGATGACCACGAGCCCGAGCGCCATCGTCTACGCCGCCCTCGACGGATGGCGCGGGCAGATGGTCGAGCACGGTCACCAGTTGCTGTCCGACGCCATCGACCTGGCGCGTGGGCTCCGGTTGGAGATCGATCGCGTTCCGGGGCTGCACGTCGTGCAGGACGAACTGCTCGCCGTCGAGGCCAGCCACGACCTCGACCCGCTGCAGATCCTCATCGACGTCAGCGCGCTCGGCATCAACGGCTATCAGGCGGCCGACTGGCTGCGGGAACACCGCCGCCTCGACCTCGGACTGTCCGACCACCGCCGCATCCTGGCCACGCTGTCGATGGCCGACAACCGCGGTACCGGACGGCGGCTCGTCGCGGCGCTCGAAGACCTGGCCGGGGCCGCGCCCGAACTGCCGGCCGCCAAGAAGGTCCAGTTCCCCGCGCCCGGTCGGTTCGACATCGAGCCGGTGATCTCACCCCGCGAGGCGTTCTTCGGCCGCACCGAGACCGTCCCGGCCGGCAAGGCCGCCGGCCGGGTGTGCGCCGAGCAGATCACCCCGTATCCGCCGGGCATCCCCGCCCTCGTTCCCGGCGAGCGCATCTCCAGCGAGATCCTGGACTACCTGCGTACCGGGCTCGCCGCGGGCATGGTTCTGCCCGACCCCGCGGACAAGAGCCTCGACACCGTCCGTGTCGTCGTCGAGTAGGTCGACCGCGGTACTCTCTCCTGGTTAGTCAGGAACCGAAGGAGACTGCCGTGGGAACCCGGCGAGAGATCAGCGCGCTGCCTCCGGAGGCCGACCTGGCCCGGGCGGACTCGCTGGCCCGCGAGATCTTCTCGGACGTGGCGAACAAGTGGGCTTTCCTGATCATCGAGTTCCTGGGCCAGGGCACGCTGCGGTTCGGGGAGCTGCGCACCGAGATCGGCGGCATCAGCCACAAGATGCTCACCCAGAATCTGCGCATGCTCGAGCGCAACGGGCTGGTGGAGCGAACGGTTCACGCCACCATCCCGCCGCGCGTCGAATACACCCTGACCGAAGCCGGGCAGGGGTTGCGTCAGGTGGTCGACGGTATGTGCGGGTGGACGCAACGACACCTGGGGCACATCGAGGCGTCGCGCAGCCGGTTCCGCGACTCGGCCGCCGGCTAGTCCAGGACGGCGACGGCCTCCAGCTCCACGAGGTGCTCCGGCACATCCAGCGCCACGATGCCGAACAGCGACGCCGGCGCGGCCGGGGTGACGCCCAGCTTCGCCGCCGCGCGGCTGATGCCGTCCAGCACCAGCGGCATCTGCTCGGGCTTCCAGTCGACGACGTGCATGGTCAGCTTGACCACGTCGGCGAAGGTGGCGCCGACGCCGGCCAGGGCGGTGCCCACATGGAGATAACACTGCTCGACCTGGGAGGCGAGATCGCCGCCGTCCCACGCGACCTGGCCCGCGACGTGGATGAGCTTCGACCCGGTGGCGACCGACACCTGCCGGTAGATCGGGATCTCGGGCAGCCCGCTCGGGTTCACCAGGGTTACGGCCATGATTGTGTTCCTCCGTGCTCTCTTCCGGTTACCGGGAAACCGTAAGAGACCGCGGCTGATCAGGGAAGAACGCACTTTTTCGTGACTCGGTAACCGAAAGGTGACCGGCTCACGGATAGCTGATGCCGGTCAGGTCCTCGGCCGACGCCCAGAGCCGCTCACCGACGCCCGGATCGGCCGCCTCCGGGCTGAGCCGGGCCTCGGTGACCGGGCCACGTGTCTCCCCGAGCCCGCCGGGGCCGAAGAACCGGCCGCCTCGCACCCCGGGATCGGTCGCGGCCCGCAGCTGCGGCAGCGCGCCCTGCTCCACCGGCTGGGTGGCCAGCAGGCCGAGCGACGCGATCAGCCGGCCGAGCCGGCCGCGGTGCTCCCAGGCCCGCGGAGTCAGGTTGGTCCGGGTGAGACCCGGGTGGGCCAGTGCGCTGACGACCGGCAGCCCGGCGGCACGCAGACGACGGTCCAGCTCGATGCCGAAGACGGTGGTGGCGAGCTTGGATCTGCCGTACGCCGAAGCCGCCCGGTAATCCCGCTCGACCATCAGATCATCGAAGTCGAGGTGCGCGTTCTTGTGGGTGATCGAGCTGAGGCTGACCACGCGGGCCTGCCGGGCGGCGGCCAGGTTGCCGAGCAGCAGGCCGGTCAGCGCGAAGTGGCCCAGCATGTTGGTGCCGAGGTGCAGCTCGAAGCCGTCGGCGGTGGTGCGGCGCGGGCCGAGCAGAACCACGCCGGCGTTGTTGACCAGCAGGTCGAGCGCCGGGTGGTCGGCCGCCAGCTTCGCGGCGAAGGCGCGTACCGAGGCGAGGGAGGCGAGGTCCAGCTCGCGCACCTCGACGGTTCCGCCGATCCGGCGGGCCGCCTCCTGGCCGGCGGCGGTGTTGCGGACGGCGAGCACGACGTGGGCGCCGCGGTGGGCGAGTTCGGCGGCGGTGACCAGGCCGAGGCCCGAGTTCGCGCCGGCCACGACGGCGACCCGGCCGTGCTGGTCGGGGATCTGGTCGGTCGTCCATCCGGTCATCGGCTGCTCCTGGAGGTGTCGGTGCGGTAGGCCGACGACGCTAAGGGCCTCGCGGACCCGTTCGGTCGTACTCGGTTGCCTAGGTCTGCCGGACCTACCTTCGGTGGTCCGGGCCGCGGCACACTTGCGGCATGAGCAGCCCTCATCCGTACGCTCGTGAGCTCGGTGATTTCCTGCGCGCCCGGCGAAACAGGCTGCGCCCGCACGACGTCGGCCTGGAACCGGGCGGCCGGCGCAAGGTCACCGGGCTCCGGCGTGAGGAGATCGCTCTGCTGGCCGGGCTGAGCACCGACTACTACCAGCGCATGGAGCAGGGCCGGGAAGTACGCCCGTCCGACGACGTCCTGGAGGCGATCGCCGGTGCGCTCGGCCTCGACGACGGCGAACGCCGGCACCTGCTGACCCTGGCCCACGCCGCCCGCCGGCCGGTGGCCGCCCGGCTCGACGTTCAGCCGGACCGGGTGCCGGACAGCACCCGGCGGCTGCTGCGAGTGATGGAGACCCCGGCGGTCGTCCTCGGCCGGCATCTCGACCTGCTCGACTGGAACCCGATGGCGGAGGCGCTGCTCGGCGACCCGGCCGGCCATCCGCGTGACCGGCTCAACATGCTGCTGCTGATGTTCGACGACACGCTCACCGGTGACCGGACCTGCTCGGACTGGGAGCGGCAGGCGCTGGACTACATCGGCATGATGCGTGCCGCCGTCGCCGCCGACCCCACTCATCCCCGCGCCACCGCGATCGTCGGCGAGCTGAGCATCCGCAGCGCCGAGTTCCGGCGACTGTGGGCACGCCACGACGTCCGTGAGTCGGTCCGCGGCACCAAGACCTTCCGGATTCCCGAGGTCGGCGACGTCGTCCTGGACTGGGACACCTACCCGCTGCCCGGCAACCCCGGTCCGGTCATGCTCGTCTTCACCGCCGAACCGGGCAGCGTCGACGCGGACCGGCTGCGACTGCTGGCCTCGTTGCGCGCGACCCGTTCCGCCCAGGCTACGGAGTCAGGCACGCTCCGCCGGGCGGTGAGCCCCCGGCGTACACCCGATCCGGGCCTTTCTTGACTGGCCAGGGCCGTGTCCGAGGGCACCGGCACCCCGTCACAGCCCGCGTCGATCCGGCCGGTGCGGAAGTACCCGACGAGATCGGCGGCGCAGGCCGGCTCACCCAGGACCGAGCCGTGCACATCGTCGTCGACGGTGTAGACCTTGCCGCCGACGATCGCCTTCGTTTCGAGCGTCCATTCGTACGGCGACGGCGTCTCCCACCGATGCCCCGACAGCACCAGCGACCCGCCACCGGGCTTGAGGTCCACGGTCTGCACCGGCAGCGGCCATCCGGCGCATCCCGCGGAGAAGTTCTGCGCCCGCCCGGTCAGCGGATTGTCGGCGAGACGCTGCTGGAAGGCGGCCCAGGCCGCGTCGAAGCCGAGCCGGCTCGGGTCCTCGTTGCAGAACGCGGCCCGGTTCATCGTCCGGTTCCCCTGTTCGGGCAGGTCGGCCGGCGGTTCGGACGGCTCCTCGGAGGAGGGCGAGCCGATCACCTCCTTGATCGTCGGCGGGGCCGTCGGTCCCGTCGCGCCGAGCAGTTCCTCGAGCACCCGGCCGGCCAGTGGCCATACCGGGGCGTCCTGGATCATGGCGACGGCGACGAACGAGCCGTCCAGAGGGATCGGCAGGTCGGTGAAGGTACGCGGGTCCGTGTCGTACGAGGCCCGCAGCGCGACGATCGTCTCCTGAACCGAACGTGCCGTCGTGCCGAGGCCGTAGACGGAATCGCGCCGGGCCAGCCACTCGGTGAACCGGCGGGCGTTGCGTTCGGCCGCAGCGGCCCGGCCGTCCTGGAACGCGACCAGGCTGAAGTCCGGGATCGCCACGCTGTCCAGGAACATCCGGCTCACCGACGCCGGGAACAGGCTGCGGTAGACGACGCCGAGCCAGGTCCCCCAGGACACACCGAGGAAGCTCAGTCGGCGTTCCCCGAGGCCGGCCCGGATCAGGTCGAGGTCGCGGGCCACGTCGGCGGTGGTGAGCCGGGCCAGGAACGCCGGGTCGGACGCGCCGCAGGCGGCTGTCGCGGCGACCTGCGCGTCGTACCGCTCGCGGGCGGCGCCGACGGTCAGCGGGCCGATCGGGTCCTCCCCGCCTTCGCCGTCCTCGCAGTTCACCTTGGTGCTGTAGCCGACGCCGCGCGGGTCGAAGCCGATCAGGTCGTAGCGTTCGTTCAGTCCTTCGGCCGTACCCTCGGTCAGCACTTGCACGGGCATGAGGTAACCGCTGCCGCCGGGACCGCCGGGGTTGAGCGCGATGCTGCCGAGCCGATGCGCCTGGTCGGTGGCCTTCAGGCGGGTGAGCGCCACGGTGATCTTCCGGCCGCGGGGCTTGCCGTGGTCCAGCGGGACGCTGACGGTGCCGCATTCGAGGCGGCCGAGCAGTTCCTCGAACCGGTCCCGCAGCTCCGGCGGGGCCATGGCCTCCAGCGCCTCGTCGGAGTAGTCGTGGCACGGCTGCCAGGTGATCGCCGTGCGGGGGTGCGCGGTCGCCGGCGTGGGCACGGCGGCGGCCACCAGGGCCGTCATCATTAGCGACATGGATCGATACATGCGGGCCATCGTGTTGCCCGCGACGTGACCCGTGCGTCTGTCCTCAGGGGTATCCGGACATCTGTCTCGCGACGGATCCGCAGGCGTGCCCGGGGATCGTAGGGTCGCCTTGTGCGCCGGCCCATCGTTCAGGACACCGCCCTCGCGATCACCCTGCTGCTGCTCTGCGTCGTGCTCAACGGTCACGACGAGACGGCGAGCGAGACCGGCGTGCTGTGGTGGTCCGCGGCGCTGCTCGCGACCGCCGGTGTCGCCCTGCGCCGCCGCTGGCCGGAGACGATGCTCGCGGTCTGCTGCCTGGCCGCGGCGATCCATCTGGCCGAGTCGATGCCGCTCACCATCGTCAACCTGAGTGTGCCGATCCTGCTCTACACGGTCGCCACCCGCCGCGGCTGGGCCGTTTCGCTGGCGGTGCTGGCCGGTCTGCTCGTGCTGGCGATCGGGTCGAGTTCGTTCGCGGTGCTGAAGCACGTCCCGCCGCCGGCGATCAGGATGCCGGTGCGAGAGATACCCGAGCCTCCGAGGCCCGGCCCGATAGCGGACGAACTCACCGGCGATGGCCGGATCATCGCCTGGAACGACCTGCCCGGTCTGATCCTCATCCTCGTCGCCGCCTGGGCGGTCGGCGCCGGCATGCGCAGCCGCCGCGCCTACCTGGCCGAGTTGCGGGCCCGCGCGGTCGACCGGGAACGCGAACGCGGCCAGCAGGCGGTCCTGGCGATCGCCGCCGAGCGGGGCCGGATCAGCCGCGAGCTGCACGACGTCGTCGCCCACGGCCTGTCGGTCATGGTGATCCAGGCGCAGGGCGGTGCCGCCGCGCTCGACAACCGGCCGGCCGACACCCGCGCGGCCCTCGAAGCGATCATCAAGACCGGCCGGGATTCGCTCGCCGACATGCGCCGGGTCCTCGCGACGGTGGGTGAGGTCGACGACGCCTGGCATCCGCAGCCCGGTCTGGCGATGCTGCCCGCGCTCGTCGATCAGGTCCGCGAGGCGGGCACGCCGGTGCACCTGACCATCGACGATCCACCGCCCGAGTTGCCGTCCGCGGTGGACCTCTCCGCTTATCGCATCGTTCAGGAGGCGTTGACCAACACCATCAAGCACGGGGGTACGGGGACCCGCGCGCACGTCGGCGTGACCCGCAGCGCGACGGCCGTCCACATCACGGTGAGCGACGACGGGGCCGGCACCACACCCGGCGACGGCCAGGGGGCGGGGCTGCGGGGGATGCGCGAACGCGTGAGACTTCTCGGTGGCCGGTTCGACGCCGGCCCCAGCCCTGCGGGCGGTTTCGTGGTGCACGCCGAATTACCCGTCGAGGAGTAGCCGAGAATGATCAGCGTGCTGCTGGCCGACGATCAGGCCCTGGTCCGTACCGGCTTCCGCATGATCCTGGAGAACGCGCCGGACATGCGGGTCGTCGGCGAGGCTGCCGACGGGGAACAGGCAGCGAGAACGGCCCGCGAGATCCGGCCGGACATCGTCCTGATGGACATCCGGATGCCGGACGTGGACGGCGTCGAAGCGACCCGCCGGATCTGCGCGGACGATGCGGCCGGCCAGACCAGGGTGCTGATCCTGACCACGTTCGATCTCGACGAGTACGTCTATGCCGCTCTGCGCGCCGGCGCCAGCGGCTTCCTGCTGAAGGACACCCTCGCCCCGGATCTGCTCTCGGCTATCCGGGTGGTGGCCCGGGGTGAGGCGGTGGTCGCCCCGAGTGTGACCCGCCGCCTGCTGGACCGCTACGTCACGGCCGGGGAGGGCCCGTCCGCGTCCCCGTCCACGGTGGAGTCGCTGACCGAGCGCGAACGTGAGGTGCTCGGCCTGATCGCCCGCGGCCTGTCCAACGCCGAGATCGCCGGCCGCCTGTTCCTCTCCGAGGGCACGGTCAAGACCCACGTGAGCCGGGTGCTGACGAAACTCGCCCTGCGTGACCGGGTCCAGGCGGTCGTTTTCGCGTACGAGATAGGCCTCGTCCGCGCGGGCTCCCCGGAAACCTGACCACCGCCGCGGATGACCGCAGGAATCGGCTGCGATAACCGTCGAAGAATTGCCGTGCGATAAAGACGGAACGGCCCTCGGATAGGAGCCCGCCCGCGTCACTCGTCCGGATGAAGGCCCGGGAATCGGTGAACCGTGCGCGCCCCGCCCTGGTGTGAACCAGTGAATTCGCCGATCGGCGGATCGCAGTGGAGGGGGAGTTTCATGCGACGTTCTGCTCTGGTCGTAGCCGCTGTCACGGCCGCCGTCATCGGCATTTCCGGCTCGCCGGCGCTGGCCGCGGATTCGGATGACAACAGCGGGAAGGAATACATTCGCACCTGCGGAACCGTCACCTGCAGTCTCTACTACAGCCACGACGCCACGGTGCGCATCGACGATTTCCTGCGGGGGCCGGCGGACACCACTGACGCCATGCAGATCGGCGGCGTCGTGTGCGGTTTCGGGTCGCTGCTCATTGCGCCGGCGGCCGGTCCGTGTTTCGTGCTGGGGGCGGTGGCGTTCGGCGACTGGAATGTGCGCCGCATCATTCACCACGCCGCCACCACGAACGGCTGCGTGCGGTTCCGGACCGTTCGCGGGGCGGACGACACCCCCGGCCCGGTCTACGCCGACCACGGACGGCACTGCCGTTCCATGGACTGACGAACCCGAACCCGAACCCGGAACGTGGTGGCGCGTGGCCTCCGGCAGCCGGAGGCCACGCGCCGCGTTCCTAGTTCAGGCGGATCGTCGCGGACTCGGGCAGGGACCGCGACGACGAGCCGACCGACACCGTGTACTCGCCGGCGGCGGTGCGCCACTGGTCCTTGCGGACATCCCAGTAGGACAGCGGGTGGTCCGCCGACTTCTCCCGGATCTTCAGAGTGATCGTCTTCGCGGCGCCGGGCTTCAGCGCCGACTGACTGAAACCGACCAGCCGCTTGCCGGGCTCACCGGTCGACGACGGCAGGGTCAGGTAGACCTGGCTGATCTCGGTGCCGGTCCGGCCGCCGACGTTGCGGACCCGGAAGCTGACCGACAGGTCCCGGCCCGCCTTCGACACGGTGAGCCGGTCGTACCGGTAGTCGGTGTAGGAGAGGCCGTGCCCGAACGGGAAGAGCGGGTCGATGCCCTGCTGGTCGTACCACTTGTAGCCGACGGCGAGTCCTTCGGTGTAGTCGACCTGCCGGATCGTCTGGCCGTCCGCCTTCACGCCCGGGTACTGCGCCGGCGTGGTCGTCGGGGTGTCGGCGACCGACTTCGGGAAGCTCATCGGCAGCTTGCCGGTGAAGTTCGTGTCACCCCAGAGCAGCCGGGCGAGCGCCGGGCCCTGCTGCTCGCCCGGGTACCACGCCTCGATGACGGCGCGGACCTCGTCGATCCACGGCATGGTGACCGCGCTGCCGGTCTCCAGCACCACCACGGTGTTCTTGTTGGCCTTCGCGACCGCGCTGATCAACGCGTCGCCGCCGTCGGCCAGTGACAGGCTCGCCGGGTCGGCGAACTCGCCCATGCCGTACCAGCCGAAGACCACCGCGACGTCCGCCTCGGCCGCTGTCGCTGCCGCGGCGGCGACGTCGTCGCCGTTGTCGAAGACCACCGAGCTGCCGGTACGAGCGGCGCGCGCGGTGATCGACTCAAGCGGCGCAACCGGGGTGCACGTCATCGCGGGGGTGTTGCGGAAGCGCATGCTGCAGGCGTCCACGGCACTGATCCCGGAAGAGTCCGGGGTGTTCGAGGCGGTGGCGCCGATGACCGCGATCGTCGTCTTCCTGCCGGTCTTCAGTGGCAGGATGCCGCGGTCGTTCTTGAGCAGGACCGAGCCCTGCTCGGCGATCGCCCGGGCGGTCGCCCGGTGAGAGGCCGTGGAGACGTCGGCGGCCGCGGTCGCGGGCAGGGCGTGGTCGAAGAGGCCGGCCGCGATGTAGGCGCGGACCACCCGGTAGGCGGCCTCGTCGATCTGCCGCGTCGTGATCGTGCCGGCGGTGAGCGCCTCTTTGATCCTGTCCGGCGTGTAGTAGATCGGCCGGTTCAGCTCCTGGTCCAGGCCGGCCGCGAGGGACGGGCCGGTGGAGTGCACCGCGTAGAAGTCCGACATGACGTAGCCGTCGTAGCCGAGGTCGTCCTTGAGTACGTCGTCGAGGATCGGGTTCTCGCAGGCGTACACGCCGTTGATCTGGTTGTAGGAGCACATCACGCCGGCCGGGTCGCTCTTGTCCAGCGCGATCTCGAACGGCAGGTTGTAGACCTGCCGGAACGTGCGCTCGTCGATGTTCGACGAGCTGGCCGACCGGTCGGTCTCCTGCTCGTTCGCGACGTAGTGCTTGAGCACTGCTCCGCTCTTGCCGCCGGCCTGGATGCCGCGGATGCCGGCGGCGGCGAGTTCGCCGCTGAGCAGCGAGTCCTCACCGAGGTATTCGGGGGTGCGACCGGACAGGGGAGTGCGGCCGCTGGCGATGCCGGGGCCGAGCACGACGTTCTTCTGTTTGCCGAAGGCCTCCTCGGCGAGCGCCCGTCCCTTCTGCTCGGACAGGCGGACACTCCAGGTCGCGGCCTGGCTGATCGGTGCGGGGAAGGCCGTCACGCCGCTGGTGCCGCGTACCCCGTCCGGGCCGTCGGTGTAGGTGACGGTCGGGGTGCAGGGCACCTGCGCGGGGTACGTGACTCCGCTGAAAACGGTCTGGGCCGGGTTGTTGGCGGCGTGCTCGACGAGCCAGCGCAGCTTCTGGTCGAGGGTGCTGGCCTTGAGCAGGAGCGTGGCCCGCTGGTCCGCGGACTTGCGGGTGTCCATCCACGGGCAGGCGGAGGGGTAGGACGCGGAGGCCTCAGACGTGGCCGGGTGGGCGGATGCCGGGCCGGTGACGGCGAGAGGCAGGACGGTCAGCAGGGCGGCGGCGATGGAGACAGGACGGCGTCGCCGCGGGGCTAGTTTACTCACTTTTGCCCTTCGGAAGTATGGATTAAACGTTTCAATTGAAGCGTCGAAATCCCCGTGCGCACATTTCAGGGATGTGAACTCGGTACCGGTGGCGACATGCTTGCACGCCGACCCGCGCCACGGGAAGCCCCCGCCGCGGTTCGGCGACGCTGCGCCGCTGGGGCAGGCCACCCGACCCGGCGCCGATCAGGACCTGCGCACGACCAGTTCGGGCTGGAAGGCGACCTGGCGGTGACCGTGCCGGCCGGCGTCGTGGATCTCCTCGAACAGCAGCTCGGCGGCTACCCGGCCGAGCTGCTCGCGCGGCTGCCGGACCGAGGTGAGCGGCACGGCGGCCGCCGCGGCGAACTCGATGTCGTCGTAGCCGACGATCGCCAGATCCTCGGGAACCCGCAGCCCTTCGCGCGTCACGGTCTGCAGCACACCCAGCGCGAGCAGGTCGTTCGCGCAGAACACGGCGCTCGGCCGCTCGCCGGCGTCGCGCAGGGCGAGCGCACCGGCCGCCTCCCGGCCGGCGGCGACGGTCAGCGCCGAGGTCTCGATCGTCTCGAGGACGGCGCCGGCCGCGGTCGCCGCCTGCCGGGCGCCGTCGAGGCGGTCGGCGACCTGCGGCGCGGAGAGCGGGCCGCCCAGGAAGGCGATCCGGCGATGTCCGAGTTCGGTCAGGTGCGTGCCGGCGAGCCGGCCGCCGGCCCGGTGGTCGACGGTCACCGAGCAGACGTTGCGGGACGGCTGGCCGCGGTCGAGCAGGACCACCGGCGTACCCCGGCTGATCAGGTCCTCGACGGCGCGGCCGCCCCGGTCCACCGGGGTGACCAGGATGCCCTGGACCCGCTGGGTCTCGAGCCGGCCCAGGTAGCGCAGTTCCCGTTCGATGGAGTCCGCGCTGTTGTAGAGCATCACGACGACGTCGTGCTTGTCGGCGACCTCCTCGGCGCCGCGGGCCAGATCGGCGAAGAACGGGTTCGTCACGTCCGGGACGACCAGGCCCACCGTGCGGCTGCGGCCGGAGACCAGGGCGCGCGCTGACTCGTTGGGCAGGTAACCGAGCTCGGTGATGGCGGCCTCGACCCGGGCGCGGGTCTTCGGCGCGACGGCGTGCGGGCGGTTGAGCACGTTGCTGACGGTGCCGACCGAAACCCCCGCGCGCGCCGCGACATCCTCGATCCTGGCCATGTCGGTGAGGGTACGCGAGACGCTTCAAACCGAGCCGGGCGGTCAAATCGGGGAGGCGACCCCAGGGGCCCGGTTATTGAATCGTTACATCAGGCATCTCCGCAGGTAAAGTGCGTGTTTCAAGTGGGTCACCGAGAAATGTTCGTGTGACCTTCTTGACGTTCGAAACCCTGGCCTTGACTCTTTAGACGCTTCAAAAACGAGACTTCACCGCGGTCGTTCTAGGAGGACCTGTGGCACCCCACTTCAAGGCCAAGAACCTGATGGCGGCGGCCGGCGCCGTCGCCCTCGTCCTGTCGGCCGCGGCCTGCGGCGGCAGCGGCGACGACAGCAGCAGCGGCAGCAGCGCCAAGAACTTCTCGTTCCTGGCGATCAACGAGAACACCACCATCGCCAAGACCCTCACCACGTTGAGCCAGAAGGAGTGCGCCACCCAGAACACGGCGCAGCCGCTGGAGATCAAGAATCAGGCGCAGGCCAGCCTGGACCAGCAGCTTCAGCTGCTCGCCGGTCAGGGCGCGCTGCCACAGCTGTTCACCGCCGCGAACGCGCCGTCGCTGACCAGCCAGCTCGCCGACAACGGCTCGGTCCTGGACGCGGCGAGCGTGTCCGAGGGCGTTCTGCCGGCCGCGTCGTCCACGATCAAGAGTCTGTACGACGGTAAGCAGCTGGTTCTGCCGACCGAGCTGAACATCGAGGGCATCTGGTACAACAAGAAGCTGCTCGCCGACAACGGCATCACCACGCCGCCGGCGACCTGGGATGAGCTGGTCGCGGCGTTCGCGAAGCTGCAGGCCGCCGGGGTGCAGCCGATCTCGCAGGCCGGCAAGGGCGGCGACGGCTGGGGCGTGACCCGCTGGGTCGGCAACTACATCCTGCGTCAGCAGGGCCCGGACGCGCTGAAGAAGGTCGCCGACGGGCAGGCCAAGCTCACCGACCCGCAGTACGTCGCGGCCGCCGACGCGATCGCCGCGCTCGGCAAGGCCGGCTACTTCGGCAAGTCGCCCACGTCGATCGACTACGCGACCGCGCTCAACACCTTCCTGACCGGCAAGGCCGCCTTCATCTACATGGGGTCCTGGGCGCTGTCGGACTTCAACGACGACACCAAGAACAAGATCGGCGTGGACAACGTCGGCTTCCTGAAGTTCCCGGCCGTCACCGGCGGCGTGGGCACCGCCGACCAGATGCCGGCCAACGTCGGCACCGCGATCGCCATCTCGAAGAAGGGCTACGAGGGCGACGCGAACACCCAGGCGTGGGTGAAGTGCATCGTCGACAACTACGGCACGGTGGCGCTGCGTGACTCCAGCCAGATCACCGGCTTCGCGACCGACGCCGGCGTCGAGGTGCCGGCGCTGACCAAGGAGATCCAGACCGAGATCGGCAACGTGCAGACCAGCGTCCTGTGGTTCGAGGCCTATTTCTCCGCCAAGGCCACCACCATCAGCCAGGGCAACGGCGGCCTGCTCGGCAGTGGCCAGCTGACCGGCGAGAAGTTCATGCAGACGGTCACCGCCAACCTGGGCTGACCCTCCGGATAGAGCGCCGGCGGTCCGGCGGGGGCGTCTCGCCGCCGGCGCTCACCCAGGAAGGCAACGAGAAAGCTAGAGAGGCAACAAGAAGAATGCACAGCGTGCTCGGCGACCGTAAATCGGTCGCTCTCCTCCTGGGACCGGCGCTGCTGGTCTACTCGCTGATCATGCTGGTGCCGATGCTGTGGTCTCTCGGCTACACCTTCTTCACCGGCAGCGTCATCTCCGGCTTCACCTGGGCAGGGACGGCGAACTTCAGCAAACTGCTCGACGACCCGGCGCTGCCCGCGGCGCTCTGGTTCACGGTGAAGTACGCCGTGGTGATCACCGTCGGCCAGGTGCTGGTCGGCTACGGGCTGGCGCTGCTCTATGTGTACTTCCTGCGCAGGGCCGGTTCGATCGTACGAACCCTGGTCTTCTTCCCGGTCGTGCTGCCCACCGTCGCGGTCGCCCTGCTGTTCCAGAAGTTCTTCGAGTTCGCTCCGCAGACCGGACCGGTCAACGCGGCGATCGAGGCGCTCGGTGGCACCGGCGTCGACTGGTTCTCCACGCCCGGCACCGCGTTCCTCGTCGTCGCGCTCATGGACATCTGGCGCTCGATGGGCTTCTACGCGGTGCTGCTCTACGCCGGCCTGCTCGACATCCCGGACGAGATGATGGAGGCCGCGTCGATGGACGGCGCCGGCACCTGGCGCCAGATCCGCAGCATCGTGCTGCCGCTGTCCCTGCCGGTCCTGGTGAGCTCGCTGGTGTTCAGCATCAACGGCACGCTCAAGGCGTTCGACTCGATCTACGCCCTGACCGGCGGCGGACCGGGCAGCGCCACCACGCCACTGACGCTGTACATGTACCAGACCTCGTTCGCCTACGGCGACTACGGATACGGCTCGACCATCGCGCTCACCCTCACCGTGCTGTGCCTGATGGTCACCATCTTCATCTTCCGCGGCACCCGTCGCGACCTGGCAGGTGTGGAGTAATGAGGACGCTCAAGAAGATCCCCGGCTACCTCTGCGTCGCCCTGCTCCTCATCGTCGTCACGTACCCCCTGATCTGGCTCTTCATCGGGTCCTTCAAGACCCAGGACGAGTTCCTGAACAACCCGACGACCTCGTTGCCGGAGAGCTTCACGAACTTCGGCAACTACACGCAGGCCTGGTCGTCGGTGGCGATCTACCTGCAGAACTCGCTGCTCACCGTGCTGCCTTCGCTGGCGCTCATCGTCGTGCTGGGCACGGCGGCCGGGTTCGCGCTCGAGGTGCTGGTCTGGAGAGGGCGGCAGACCACGCTCATGCTCTTCCTGGCCGGCATCATGATCCCCGGCCAGATGATCCTGCTGCCGCTGTTCACGATCTATTTCAACCTGCACCTGACCGGCACGCTGTGGCCGCTGATCATCACCTACACGGCGACCGGCCTGCCGCTCACCGTCTTCATGATGGCCACCTACTTCCGGGCCATCCCGAAGACCGTCTTCGAGGCGGCGGCCATGGACGGCGCCAGTGTCATCCGGTCGTTCGTCTCGATCGGCTTCCCGATGATGCGCAACTCGGTGCTGACGATCGCGCTCGTGCAGTTCTTCTTCCTCTGGAACGACCTGCTCATCGCGCTCACCTTCACCACCGACGACGCGCAGCGCACCGTGCAGGTCGGCCTGCTCAACTTCACCGGCCAGTTCGGCGTCGTCGAGTACGGGCCTACCTTCGCCGCGATCTGCATCAACGTGCTGCTGGTCCTGGTCATCTACGTCTTCCTCAACCAGCGAGTCATGCGCGGCCTGGCGGCCGGCGCGGTGAAGGGCTGATCCTTGTCCCACCTGAACACCGGGGCCACCCGCGTCAGCGCGCCCCGCATCGAACACCACACCCGCCCGCTCGGCATCGGCGAACCCGCGCCCCGGCTGTCCTGGCGGGTCGAGACGCCGGAGCCCGGCTGGCGCCAGCGCGCCTACCAGATCGAAGCGATCGGCCTCTGGACCAGCGAGATCATCGAGTCCGCGGAGAGCGTGCTGGTCACCTGGCCGGGGCCGGCGCTCGCCTCCCGGGACCGCGCTGACGTGCGGGTCCGCGTCTGGGCCCGCGGCGCTGACGAGCCCACCGCGTGGAGCGAGCCGACGACTGTCGAGGCCGGTCTGCTCGCGCCGGGCGACTGGGATGCGGTCTTCGTCGGCTCCGCCGACATCAGCGAGGGAGACCGGCGGCCGATCCTGCTGCGTCGCGATTTCCCGGTACGAGGGGAAGTGCGCGCGGCGCGGGTGTACGCGACGGCATGCGGCGTCTACGAGCTCGAGCTCAACGGCGCCCGCGCCGGTGATGACGTCCTGGCGCCCGGCTGGACCAGCTATCACCATCGGCTGCACTACCAGACGTACGACGTCACCGACCTGCTCCGGACCGGGGAGAACACGATCACCGGCTGGCTGGCCGACGGCTGGTGGCGTGGCGAGTTCGGATGGAACCGGATCGGCGAGCGCTACGGCGCCGACACGGCGCTGCTCGCCCAGCTGGAGATCGAGTACGCGGACGGAACCGTCGATCGGATCGTCACCGACGAGAGCTGGACCTGGTCGACCGGGCCGATCCTGAGCACCTCCATCTACGACGGCGAACACCACGACGCCCGGGTCGAAGCGGGCGCCGGGTCACCCGTACAGAGGAAGAAGGGTCCTGAGGGTGAGCTGATCGCCCCGGCCGGACCACCGGTGCGCCGCGTCGAGGAGCTGCCGCCGGTCTCCGTCGAGCGCGTCGACGCCGGCACACACCTGATCGATTTCGGACAGAACCTTTCCGGGCGGCTGCGCATCACGGTCTCCGGCCCGGCCGGCACGCAGATCGGCATGCGGCACGCCGAGGTCCTCGAAGGCGGCCGTCTCTGCCTGCGGCCGATCCGCACGGCGCAGGCCCACGACGTCTATGTGCTGGCCGGAACCGGTGAACCGGAGACCTGGGAACCGCGGTTCACCTATCACGGGTTCCGGTATGCCGAGATCACCGGCTGGCCGGGCGACCTCGACCCGGACGCCGTGGTCGCCGTCGTGACTCACGACGACATGACCGAGATCGGACAGTTCGAGTGCTCGGACCCGCTGCTGCAGCGGCTGCACGAGAACGTGCGGTGGAGCATGCGCGACAACTTCGTCTCGGTGCCGACCGACTGCCCCCAGCGCGACGAGCGACTCGGCTGGACCGGCGACCTGCAGGTGTTCGCGCCGACCGCGGCGTTCCTCTACGACGTCGCCGGCACGATCGGCGACTGGCTCGCGGACGTCGCCGCCGAGACGCCCGACGACGGGCTCGTGCCGCTCTACGTGCCGCACATCCCGACGTCGTTCCCGCAGTTCCACTGCGCGGTGTGGGGCGACGTCACCACCACCGTGCCGCTCGTGCTGCTGGAACGCTCCGGCGACAACCGGCCGGTCGAGGCCGGGTACGAGACCGCGCGGCGCTGGGTCGACGGCTGCCGCCGGCTGCTGAACGACCACGACGTGATCGACCGGGGCCTGCAGTTGGGGGACTGGCTCGACCCGGCCGCGCCGTCCGACGCCCCGGCACAGGCGCGCACCGACCCCTACCTGGTCGCGACGGCCTATCTGGCGTACTCGGCGCGGCTGCTCGCCCGGCAGGCGGCGCTCGTGGGCAAGGACGACGACGCAGCGCATTACGCGGATCTGTCGGACCGGGTGACGGCGGGCTTCCGGCGTGAGTTCGTCACCGCGTCGGGGCGATGCGTCTCCGATACGCAGACGGCGTACGCGCTGGCGATCCGATTCGGCCTCCTGCCCGCCGACCTGACCGCCCACGCCGGTGACCGGCTCGCCCAGCTGGTGCGGGAGGCGGACTTCCGGATCGGGACCGGATTCGCCGGGACCCCTCTGGTGCTCGACGCGCTGACCGACACCGGCCACCTCGAAGAGGCGTACCGGCTGCTGCTCTCGCGCGAGTGCCCGTCCTGGCTCTACCCGGTGACCATGGGCGCCACCACCATCTGGGAACGCTGGGACAGCATGCTCCCGGACGGCTCGATCAACCCCGGCAACATGACGTCGTTCAACCACTACGCCCTCGGCGCGGTGGCCGACTGGATGCACCGGGTGATCGCCGGTCTCGCGCCGGCCGCCCCCGGTTACCGGTCGCTGCTGGTCCGCCCCCGCCCCGGCGGCGGCCTGTCCTCGGCCTCGGCGTCGCACCTGACTCCGTACGGCCGGGCCACCGTCGCCTGGCGGCGCGACGGCGGCACGCTCGCCGTGGACGTGACGGTTCCGCCCGGCTGCGACGCCACGGTCGACCTTCCCGGCTCGCCGCCGGTGACCGTCGGATCCGGGCAGCACCGTTTCGGGGTGTCCCACCCGGCGCCGGAGGACGACCCGCTGCAGCCGTTGCCACCACGGGAACGGTTCTAAGTACGCTTGCCGACGAAGAGAGGACGACAAGTGGCCCGTGCGACGATCCGGGACGTGGCACGCGTGGCCGGGGTCTCCGACGGGACGGTCAGCAACACGCTGAACCGCCCCCACCTGGTCAACGCGGAGACCCGTGAGCGCGTGCAGCGGGCCATGGCGACCGTCGGCTACGTGCCGAACGGGGCGGCCCGGGCGTTGCGGGTCGGCCGCAGCCGCACGATCGGGCTGGTCGTCCTCGACTTCGGCAACCCGTTCTTCGCGGAGGTGGCGGCCGGCGCCGAGCAGGCCGCCACCGCAGCGGGCGCCGACGTGGCGTTGTTCAACACCGGCATCGGGATGCAGGAACGGGAGAACCGGCTGCTGCACCGCCTCGCCGAACGCCGGCTCGACGGTCTGATCATCACACCGAACGACGTCGACGATCCGCTGCTCGCCGTCATCGAGGAACGTGGCACCCCGGTCGTCGTCCTCGCCCGCGAAGTGCCGACGCGCCGCCGCAGCGCGGTCCGCAGCGACGACGTCCTCGGCGGTGAGCTCGCGGCCCGGCATCTGCTCGACAACGGGCATCGGCATCTGGCGTACGCCGGCTGGCGCCACGACGAGCGCTACATCGGTGCGGTGAACGCGGCCGGCGCGGCCGGTGCCCGGCTCACCTGGATCGGCACGGCGAGCGACGGCTTCGCCGACGGTCTCGCCGCGGGGGAGCGGCTCACCGCGCTGGCGCCCGAGGACCGGCCCAGCGCCGTGTTCTGCGCGAACGACCTGATCGCCACCGGTCTCGTGCAGACCGTCACGCACCGCGGACTGCGCATCCCCGAGGATCTCGCGGTGGTCGGTTTCGACGACACCGACCTGGCCAGCGCGGCCTGCGCCGTCGAACTCACCAGCGTGCACCAGCCCGCCGCCGAGATCGGCCGAGCCGCCGTCCGCCTCGTCCTCGACGAGATGAACGACCCCGGCGGGCAGGCACAGGACATCGTGTTCGCGCCGGAGCTCGTGGTGCGCGAGTCCACCACCGTCACGAATCGGCCCTCCGCCTGATCCGAGTGATCCGCCGGCATCGGCGCGCGATAACCCCTTGCCTAATGGTCAAGAAACGTTGACCATTGACCGTATGCCTACGGACGAGCTCCCCGAGACCTTTCACGTCACCACGACCGAGCAGCTACGCGCCGTCTCCAACCTCACGCGTCACCGGATCATGGCCGTGCTGCGCTTCGAGCCGGCAACGATCACCCAGATCGCCGAGCGGGTGGGGCTGGCGAAGGGCAGTTCCAGCTATCACGTGCGGCTGCTGGAGCGGGCCGGCCTGGTGAAGGTGGTGCGGACGCGGAAGGTGCGGGGCGTCACCGAGCGGTACTACGCGATGGCCGCGCGGTCGATCGAGCTGCCGGATCCGGGCGATGGCGGGCCGGATGTGTTGATGCGGCACGCGGTGGCGGACCTGGAGGCGTCGCCGGCGGACGGCGCGCGGCACGTACGGATGGCACATCTGCGGCTCAGCGACGAACAGTTCGCGGAACTGGGGGCGCGGCTGCAGGCGCTGGCCGACGAGTACCGGGATCTGTCCGATCCGTCGCTGCCGGACGCGTCACTGGTCTTCGCGCTGTTCCATCCGGGGATGCGCAAGCAGGCCACCGGGGGTGCCGAATGATGCCGGCCGGGTTCGGCCGGCTGTGGTCGGCGCAGACGATCTCCTCGCTCGGTGACGGGGTGACCCATGCCGCGCTGCCACTGATCGCGCTGTCGCTGACACGCGATCCGATGGCGCTCGCCGTCGTCACCGCCGCCGGAACGCTGCCATGGCTGCTGTTCGGGGTGCTCGGCGGTGCGCTGGTCGACCGCTGGGACCGCCGGCGCACCATGTGGATCACGGACGCCGCGCGTGCGGTGCTGCTCGCGATACCCGTGGCCGCGGCCATGCTCGACGTCCTGAGCATTCCGCTGCTCGCGGCCGTCGCCTTCCTGCTCGGCCTCGGCGGACTCTTCTTCGACACGGCCGCCACGGCGTACCTTCCGGAGCTGCTGGGCCGCGACTCCGCGCTCCTGGAACGCGCCAACGCCCGCCTCCGCGCAGCCCAGACCGCTACGTCCGGCTTCGCGGGGCCGCCGGTGGGCAGTGCGCTGCTGGCGCTCGGGCGCGCGGTTCCGCTGCTCGCCGACGCGGTGTCGTTCGCGGTCTCCGCGCTGCTCGTCCGGTCGCTTCCCGCCACGCCCCGGCCGGTGCCGCGGGCCCGCGATTCGCTGCTGCGGCAGGCGCGGGCCGGCGCCTCGTACGTCTTCCGGGACCGGCTGCTGCTCGGGCTCGCGCTGCGCCCGGCGATCGGGAACATCGCGTTCACCGCCGTCGGGACCGTCCTCGCCCTCTTCGCGCACGACCGCCTCGGCATCAACACCTACGGCTTCGGCCTGCTGCTCACGGCGGAGGCCACCGGCGGCCTGCTCGGTGCGGCCATCGCCTCCTTCCTCGGCCGGCGACTCGGCACCGGCGCCGCGCTGACCTGCACCGCCGCGGTCGAAGGGCTGGCCATCCTGGGCCTCGCCGCCGCCCCGAACCCGTACGTCGCCGGCCTCGCCCTCGCCGTCTGCGGAGCGGCGATGGGCGCCACGATGGTGCTCGTACCCTCCCTGCGGCAGGCGATCGTCCCCGCCCACCTGATGGGCCGGGTCGCCTCCACCTCCCGCATGCTCGCCATGTGCGCCGCCCCGCTCGGCGCCTTCGCCGGCGGCTGGCTGGCCTCCGCGTACGACGTGCGCACCCCGCTCTACGCCGCGGCCGGCCTCCTGCTCACGATGACCGCCGTCACGGCGACCATGACCGGCAACCGCCGGGTCGAGGACGCGCTGCGCGAAGCGGCCACGGCCGATCGAGAAAATCTGGTCCTGCAAGACTAGACTTTCTGGGCGGGGCTGGGTAATGTTCCTGCCGTTGGCGACAGAGATCTGTGGAACAGCAGGGCCCGGATGTCCTCGTGGCCCGCTCGGCGTCAATGCACGACAAGACCTTGACGTGATTCCAGGTCAGGGCGCCGCAGGAGGGGCTGATGCAGGTTCAGGGCTCCGCCTGATGTGAAGGAATCCGCCGCACGTGCGCGGGGCCATGAAGTCGCGTGGGCTCCAGCACCGGCGGACAGCACCACAGGGAATCGGTAAGCAGAGGAAAGGGAGGGTTTGACGCCGTTGGATCGCCCGCCGCCAGGACGTAGTGCCGGTTCTGTGGCGGACACCGTAGTCCCATCGAATGTGAGGTGGTCTCCGGTCACGCTTATGCGATCCTCACACCCGCTCTCACTGATAGCGGCGTGGTGTGGAAACGAGAACCCGACGAACCTGTCGGTAGATGGTGTATTGAACCCGTAAACCCTGGGCCCCGGCGCATTCCGCGCCGGGGCCCTCGTTCATGACGAGGAAGGACCGTTCGTCGTTCTATGCCGTCGGCTCCGGGGCGGACTCCAGTGACGTGCCGGTCACGATGCTGCTGTCGTCGCCCTTGCGGGTGCCGTCCTCGTCGACCTCGGGATGCGCGGTCCGCAGATGCTCGGCCATCTCGTCCTCGGGATGCTCACGCCGGCCGGGCGGGCACAGGTTGCAGGTAGCCATGCCGTCGGTCATTCCCGCGGAGAGGCGAAAGTAGTCGGGGTGGCGGCGGGTTCGGAAGAGGGGGATCGACGTGGAACAGCCGTGGCCTCGGCTTCGTGTGGCTGACTGGGCCGGCACTCGCGACACGCTGCACATGTGGACGCAGATCGTCGGGAAGATCCGGATGGCCTATGCGCCGCCGGTCAATCACTGGTGGCACGTGACGCTCTATCCGACCGCGCGCGGTCTCACCACGTCAGCCGTGCCGTACCAGGAAGGCGCTTTCGACCTCGAATTCGATTTCGTCGATCATCGGCTGCGGGCGCGGACCAGTGGCGGCGGCTCCCGGGAGGTGATCCTGGAGCCCAAGTCGGTGGCGGCCTTCTACGGTGAGACCCTCGAGGCGCTGGCCGCGCTGGGCGTCGAACCGCGGATCCACGCGGTTCCCAACGAGGTCGAGCCCGCGATTCCCTTCGCTGAGGATCAAGAGCATGCGTCGTACGACGGCCAAGCCGCTCGCATGTTCTGGCAGCAGCTTCTGCGGACCGAGCGGGTCCTGGGGCGCTTCCGCTCGGAGTTCGTCGGCAAGGCCAGCCCGGTGCACTTCTTCTGGGGCGCGATGGATCTCGCCTACACCCGTTTCTCCGGTCGTGCCGCCCCTCCGCACCCGGGTGGCGCGCCCAACTGCCCGCCGTGGGTCATGCGTGAGGGCTATTCGCACGAGCTGGCGAGCTTCGGTTTCTGGCCCGGTGGTGGTGAGGAGGGCGCCTTCTACGCCTACGCCTATCCGGAGCCTCCGGGTTATGCCGAGCGCACGGCGGCCTACTACGACACGACGCTGCGCGAATGCGTGCTGCCGTACGAGGCGGTCGCCGGAGCGCCCGACCCGGACGCGGTGCTCATGGCGTTCCTCCGCACGACCTACGAGGCCGCCGCCGACCTGGCGAACTGGGACCGGGACGCCGAGCTCCACCAGGCGCCGGCTCCGTAGCAGACCGTGTTCAGGGAACACCGTCGAGCCGGGCTATGGTGACGGCCGTGTGGAGACGACTGTGGCGAGCCGCCGGCGCGTGGCCGGGTTTCACCCCGCTGGCCCGCCGGACCGTGACACTCGACAGGTGGCTGGGAAAGGTCACCCGGGGCCGGGTCGTCGCACTGGGCATGGCGCCCTCCCTGATCCTCACCACGACCGGGCGACGCAGCGGCCTGCCGCGCAGCAACCCGTTGCAGTACGTCAGCGACGGCGGGACCTTCGTCGTGATCGCCTCGAACTGGGGCGGCGACACCGATCCGGCGTGGTCCTGGAATCTGCGGGCCGATCCGGCGGCGACCGTGACGATCGACGGCCGTGAGGTTCCGGTCGTCGCCCGGGAGACCGAGGGCGAGGAGCGGCAGCGGCTCTGGGACGCGTTCGTGCGGCAGTGGCCGGGCTACGAGGCGTACCGCACCCGTGCGTCACACCGGAAGCTGCGCATCTTCCGGCTGACGCCCCGGTAGCACTACGCGCCGGACTCCGACCGGTCGCCCGTCCGCCGCACTCAGGGGTTGTCGCGGCAGAGGATGAAGTCGGCGAAGACGTGCCGGCCGGTCCGGTCGCCCACCTCCTCGACGGCCGCCCGGATGTCACGCAGGTGCTGGACGGTCATCTGCAACGGGGGCTCGTCGGGCTGGAACGTGGTCCGGATCGGATAGTCGACGCCGGGTTCGCTGGTCATCTCGATGTGGCAGCCCAGGACGTGGGTCACCGGCCGCGTCTCAGCGAACCGGACGAGGGTGTCGATGGTCTGCCGGAAGGCCGGCCAGTCGTTGATGTAGAGCCGGCCCCGGTAGACGGTGTCGCCGGTGAGCAGCAGGCCGGTGTACCGGTCGTGGAAGGTGACGGCCGACTCGTGATGACCGGGGGTGGCCAGGCAGTCCAGCACCCTTCCGCCGAGGTCGAGGCGGGTCTCCCGGTTCGTTTCGGTGAGACCCAGGTAGGCCCACGCGGTCGCGCGGTCGGCGCCCACGACGACGGTGCCGGGGCGGCCGCCGAACTGGGTGTCGGCGGCGACGTGGTCGCGATGGGCGTGAGTGTGCAGGACCAGCAGTTCGTACGTCTCGCGGGGGTGTGCGGCCAGCCAGTCCCGGATCAATTCGTCGACGGTGCGGCGCAGCGGGAAGTGCTCCGCCGAGGCGGTGGCGCCGGTATCGAGCAGAACCGCCCGATCGTTGCCGAACAGCAGGAACATGAACGGCGCCTCGTAGTCGACCGCCTTGTTCTGGCGCAGGACGAAGGTGTGGTCGTCGAAGGCATGAAATGCATTGACGGCGGTGGTTGCGATGGCAGGATGGCGGCAGTAGCGAGGCTCCGCATCGAGGGGGAGATGCCGTAGTGCCAGCTTTTTCCGTGCGCGTGAGAGCAGCGGCGATCGCCGTCGGCGTCGTCGTGGCGAGCGCCGCCGTACCGTCGCCCGCTGATGGCGCCGAGCGTGATCGTGGTTATGCGGCTCAGATCCGCCGCGCGTCCTACGGCGTCCCGCACATCACCGCGAGCGACTTCGCGGGTCTGGGATTCGGCGTCGGTTATGTGCAGGCCGAGGACAACCTCTGCGTCATCGCCGAGAAGGTGGTGACGGTCAGCGGTGAGCGGTCCCGGTGGTTCGGGGCGGCCGGGCCGGACGACGCGAACGTGCGCAGCGATCTGTTCCACCGCAAGGCGATCGACGAACGGGTCGCCGAGCGGCTGCTGGAGGGACGCCGGGACGGGGTGCGGTCGCCGTCCGGCGATGTCCGGGACCAGGTCCGCGGTTTCGTCGCCGGGTACAACCATTATCTGCGGCGCGTCGGCGTACAGGGCCTGACCGATCCTGCCTGCCGTGGCAAGGCGTGGGTGCGCCCGCTGACCGAGATCGACGTCTGGCGGACGTCGTGGGCGAGCATGGTCCGGGCCGGCCAGCGAGCGGTGCTCGACGGCATCGTCGCGGCAGCGCCACCGGCCGCCGCCACGCAGGAGCGACAGGCCCCCGACGCGGCCGCGGTGGTCGCCGCCCTCGACGGTGCGGGCTCGGGCATCGGCAGCAACGCCTACGGTCTCGGCGAGCAGGCCACCACCGACGGCAGCGGGATGGTGCTGGCCAACCCGCACTTCCCGTGGCAGGGCGCCGAACGCTTCTACCGGATGCACCTCAAGGTCCCGGGCCGCTACGACGTCGAAGGCGCGGCGCTGATCGGCGACCCGATCATCGAGATCGGGCACAACCGGACGATCGCCTGGAGCCACACCGTCTCCACCGCGCGCCGGTTCGTCTGGAACCGCCTGGCGCTCGTGCCGGGCGACCCCACCTCGTACTACGTCGACGGTGTGCCCGAGAAGATGCGCGCCCGCACGGTCACGGTGCAGACCGGCGGCGGCCCGGTCAGCCGGACCTTCTACGACACCCGGTACGGCCCGGTCGCCGTGGTGCCGGGCACCTTCGATTGGACGCCGGCCACCGCCTACGCGATCACCGACGTCAACGCGACGAACAACCGGGCCTTCGACGGCTGGTTGCGGATGGGCCAGGCCACTGACGTCCGGCAGCTCAAGGCGGTCCTCGACCGGTACCAGTTCCTGCCGTGGGTCAACGTCATCGCGGCCGACTCGCGGGGTGAGGCGCTCTACGGCGACCACTCGGTGGTTCCCCGGGTCACCGACGCTGTCGCGGCGGCCTGCATCCCGGCGCCGTTCCAGCCGCTCTACGCCTCCAGCGGCCAGGCGGTCCTGGACGGCTCCCGGTCGGACTGCGCGCTCGGCACGGATCCCGGCGCCGCCGTCCCGGGCATCCTCGGCCCGGCGAACCTGCCGGTGCGGTTCCGCGACGACTACGTCACCAACTCCAACGACAGTCACTGGCTGGCGAACCCGGACGCGCCGCTGGAGGGCTACCCGCGCATTCTCGGTAACGAACGCGCACAGCGCAGTATGCGTACCAGGCTGGGTCTTGATCAGATCGAGCAGCGTCTGGCCGGGACCGACGGGCTGCCCGGGAAGGGATTCACCACCACCCGGCTCTGGCAGGTCATGTTCGGCAACCGGGTGCACGGCGCCGAACTCGTCCGCGATGATCTGGTCGCGCTCTGCCGCCGGCAGCCGGTCGCGACCGCCTCGAACGGCGCGACCGTCGATCTCACGGCGGCGTGCGAGGTGCTGGCCCGCTTCGACCTGCGCGCCGACCTGGACAGCCGTGGCGCGCACCTCTTCACCGAGTTCGCTCTCGCCGGCGGGATCCGGTTCGCCGACACCTTCGACGTGACCGATCCGGTTCACACTCCGCGCCTTCTCAACACCCAGGATCCCCGGGTACGTACGGCGCTGGCCGACGCCGTGCAGCGACTCGCCGGAATCCCCCTCGACGCGCGGTGGGGTGACATCCACACCGACGCCCGGGGCGGACTACGCATCCCCATTCACGGCGGTCGTGGTGAAGCCGGCGTCTTCAACGTCATCACCAACCCGCTCGTACCGGGTGCCGGCTACCCGCAGGTCGTCCACGGATCGTCGTTCGTCATGGCCGTCGAGCTCGGCCGGCACGGCCCGTCGGGACGCCAGATCCTGACCTACTCACAGTCGACGAACCCGAACTCACCCTGGTACGCCGACCAGACGCGGCTCTACTCCCGGAAGGGCTGGGACACGATCAAGTACACC